>NZ_JBPGXM010000110.1:0-12787 GCF_056755495.1 Leifsonia sp. KNZ12-8B | reverse complement strand
GATGAGCACCGCATCCACCAGGGCCTCCAGGTAGGCGTCGGTCGTGGCCAGCCCGTTGAGGCGGCGCAGCAGCAGCACCGTGCCGGTGACCTCCTCGAAGGGGAACGGGTCGATCCCCTCCGGAAGCTCGCCGCGGCGCACGGCGGCGGCGATGACGCCGGCGGGAAGGCGCGCGCCGGTCGGGCCGACCGACTGCTCGATCGCCTCGCCGAGCTCCGGGTCCTCGAAGCCGGCCTGCAGCAGCGCGAGCGCGGTGTGCCCGTCGGTCGACCGCATGGTGGTGAGGAGGCGGTGGCAGAGCGCCAGCAGGTCGCCGCGCAGCGAGCCGGTGTCGATCGCGTCGGCGCCCTCGCGGCGGGCGGGTCCGGCCTTGAGCGCAGCGACGACCATGTCGCGCTTGGTCTTCCAGCGGCGGTAGAGGGTCGGCTTGGAGGCGCCGGCGCGGCGGGCGACCTCCTCGAAGGTCACGCCGTCGTAGCCGCGCTCCTCCAGCAGGGCGTTGACGACCGCCAGGATGCTGGCCTCGCGGGCGTCGTCGCGGGGGCGGCCGCCGGGGCGAGGGGCGTGGCTCGGGTCGGTGGGGTCCGTGGATGGATACGACACGTGTCGTATCGTAACACGGATGGTGCGCGCTCGGCCTAGCGCGCCCCCAGCTCCGGATTCCAGACGTCGTCGTCGCCCGCGTCGTCCTCGTCGTCCTGGAACGGCGGCTCGAAGGTGGGGGAGGGCGGCGCTAGCTCCAGCGTCAGGACGCGGAGGCGCTCCACGGTCTCCGGGTCGTCGGGGAGCTGCTCCACGTCGGCCGGCGCCGCTTCGTTCATGAGCTGGCTGGCCGGGCCGATGAGGACTTCGATGTCGGACTCCGTGCCGTCCTCGGTCAGGCCGCGGACGGAGATGGTGGCCGCCGTGTCGGCACGTGCGAGCGCACCCGCGTAGTCGAGCAGTGCACCCGCGACGCTGTCGGTGGTGTAGAAGATGCCTCCGGCGTAGACGATCCTGCGCATGCCGTCAGCAAACCCCCGGAGTCCGAGATCGTCCAGGGGTTCCATCGCGTGACCTGGAGTGGGGGTGGCCGCGCCCTCCATTGGGGGCCACGTCACATCTCGCGTGTTTGTGCAAACGCATATAAAAATCGACTGAGAGGAATTCTCGCCGAACCCGAACGGCGAGCCGCCGACCCGAACCGCGTCGCCCGACACGACGCACCCGGCGGACGACGATTCCCCGCGCCCGCAAGGACACTTGTGCTTACCCGACTCCGTGCTGTCTTCTCGCGCGCCCGCGGCCGTCACGCCGCGCGCAGGTCCACCCTCCACGCTCCGGCCGGCATCGCCGCCACGCTCGCGCTCGCCCTCGTCGGCGCGCTCGCCGTCGGGGCTCCCGCCGCCAATGCCGACGGGCTCGGCTCCGGCGTGCTCAACCTGTCGAAGACGGCCTCCGTCGCCCAGGTGCAGCCGGGAGGCCAGTTCCTCTACACGCTCAGCTTCGGCTGCTCGTCGACGACGACGGGCTGCGTCGACGCGACGATCACCGACCCCCTGCCGGCTCCGCTGACGGTGGTCGGATCGCCCACGGTGGTGGGCGGAGGCGCGGCGGTGACGGTCACCGGCAGCACGCTGAAGGTCGTCTTCACCGACCCGGTCGCGAACACCACGCCGGCGAGCACGGGACTCGCCGCCGGAGCCACCGGCACGATCCAGGTGCAGGCGCAGCTGCCGGCCGGCACGCCCAAGTCGGCCGACGGGCAGACGCTCACCAACACGGCCGCCTTCACCGCGACCAACGCGACGACGGTCCAGGCGATCGCTCCCGTGACCGTGAAGGTGCCCGACATCATCCAGGCCACCGCCACCAAGACGTGGGCGCCCACCGCGACCCAGTTCACCCCGGGCGAGCTGTCGACGGTGACGCTCACCGGCACCAGCGCCTCCAACATCGCGGCGGACTCGCTCGCCATCGCCGAGCCGGCCGATCCGGCGGCCGCGGGTGGGGCGTTCGACTTCTACGACTTCTCGGCGTTCGGCGCGGTGACCCTTCCCCAGGGCGCGGATCGTGTGCAGGTCGTCGCCCTCACCGCAGGCGGTCCGGTCGACGGACCCGTCGGCGCGACACCCGCGCTGCCCTCGTCCGTCGCGGCGGCCGACGTGACGGGCCTGCGCATCGTCTTCAGCTCCTCCACCGGTGCGACGGTCGCCCCCGGGGCCACGGGCTCGGTCGAGGTGAAACTCGCGCAGCGCGCCACCAACCGCTCGACCGCGGCGTCGCTGGTCGCGGGCGGCAAGCGCACCAACGCCGTCGCCGCCATCGTCAGCACGCCGAACGGCGACGCCACCTCGGCACCGGCGACGGCCACCCAGGACATCGCTCCGCTCACGGTCAGCGTCGCGGCGGGCAAGACCTTCAGCACGCAGCAGCTGCCGGCGGGCGAGTCGACCACGGCCACGCTGACCGCACGCAACACCTCCACCGGCCCGATCACCTCGCTGACCGTCATCGAGCCGGGCGCGGGCACGTTCTTCACGCCCAATATCGGCTTCGGCGGCTTCACGGGAGTCGCCTGGCCCGACGGCGCGGCCGGTGCCACGGTCTCGTGGTCCGTCAACACCGGCGCGGCCCCGGCCGATACGGTGCTCGCGCAGGGAGCGGCGTTCCCGGCGGCGCCGGCCCTCGACGCCGACCAGTTCATCACCGGCTTCCGGGTCGCCTTCTCCGGCTCCATCGCGACCGGCGCGACCGCGACGCTCCCGTTCACCGTGACCACGACGACGGCCGCTGGTCCCTCGGGCGCAGGCTTCACCAGCTACCCCAACGCCGTGACCGTCTCGGGCACCAATGCGGCAGGGACGGCGCAGAACACGGCGACCGCGAACCTCGACGTGTACTTCCCGAAGGTGATCGTCTCGCTCGACAAGACGGTCACGCCGGCGCAGCTCATCCCGGGCGGCACGTCGATGGTCCAGCTCTCCGCTCAGACCCCGACCGGGACCAGCTCGGTGCGGCCCTCCAGCATCGTGATCGCGGAGCCGGAGAACCCGGCGGCCTCGGCGTACTGGAGCGCATTCGACGCCACCGCGATCGCGCCCACCTCGGTCCCGGCCGGTTCCACGCTGACGATCCGGTACACGATCGACGGCACGACCTGGTCGGTGCTCACCACGATCGATGCGACGTCGGCGGCGAAGACGTACTTCGCGACCCTCGACGACGCGCTGCCGGCCGGTGTCTCGCACACCGACGTGCGCGGCCTGACGTTCGAGTTCGCCGACGCCGACGGATTCGGCCAGGCGACGAACGTGAAGCCGGCCATAATCTTCTCCGCCCGGACGACGCTGCGCGACAGCGCCGAACCGACCAACCCCGGCACCCCGCCCGCGCTCACCCCGTACGAGAACGTGGCGGTCGCGACGGCCGCCGGCTCGATCGCCGGAGGCCCGACGATCACCAGCACGCCCGCGATCGACCGCGAGACGGTCCAGCTGCGTGCGACGACCGGCGGCGGCTCGGGAGGCGGCGCTGACACGATCACCGCGGCCAAGACGTGGGGCGGCGTGCTCCAGGCGCAGTCCGGCGCCGGCAGCCGCGTCACGCTCGACTGGGGGACGCAGGTCGGCGGCGTGCAGAGCATGACCGTCCAGGACGGCGGAGACACCCCGCTCTCGGGCAGCGCCTTCCAGGCGTTCGACCTGGTGAGCATCGACCCGATCACGCCGACGCAGACGGCGGGCGCCACCTGGGACCCGCTGATCCGGTGGGACGCGGTGTCGAAGGTGGAGCTGTACGACGGCACGACCTGGAACGACATCACGAGCACGGTCTGCACGACGGGCACGGCCTGCGACGGCGCCTTCCCCGGCTACACGCTGAGTGCGGCGGAGCGCGCCTCCACCCAGGGCGTCCGGCTCACCGTGATCGAGAGCCCGAACCGGAAGAAGCAGATCGAGCAGACCCAGGACCCGATGGCACCGGCCGTGGGCAGCGGAGTCGCGAGCGCCTCGGCGGGGGCCTACCCCGGAGGCGACGCCAATGGCCGTACCGTGCGCCTCAACCTGGCGCTGCGGAACAGTCTCCGCAACACCACGAACAGCTGGGTGACCGGGACCGCGACCTACAACGCGCCGGACAAGGGTGTCGTGTCGAACACCCTCCACGTCACCTCGACGCCGTTCACCGGGTCGCCGGCGACGGTCGACGCCAGCGCGACGGTGGCGATCATCGACCCGACCTTCCAGACCAAGGTCACGAAGAGCGCCAACCCGACGTCGCTCGTGATCCCGCAGCCGGACATCCCGCAGTCGCAGTATCCGACGACGACGTACACGACCACGGTCACGAACACGTCGACCAGCAACACCTGGCAACTGCGCCTCGACGACCCCGTGAAGTGCGTCAACGCGACCACGACCGACCCGTGCGTGTTCCCGGCGTACGACCCGGCGACCAACCCGTTCGACAAGGTGACGCTGACGAAGATCGCGATCACCAACGCGGCCGGTGCCGAGGCCACGAAGAGCGTCGTGTCGATCCTCCACCGCGCCGCAGACGGCACCCTGACGACCGAGACGAAAACGGTGTCGCAGGCCACCGCGCTCACCGCCGCCCAGCTCGCCGACGTGGTGGGTGTCAGCCTGCTCGTGCGCGGCACCAACGCGGCGGGCACCGCCGGGAGCGGCGGCACCATCGCCTCCCAGCAGAAGGCCACGCTGACGCTGACGACGCAGCTGCGGCAGTCGAGCCGGGCCGCAGGCGTCGCGCCCACCCCGGGCAGCTTCGCGAACACGGCCTACGGCACGCTGCACGACGACGTCTACCCGGCGGCGGAGGCGGCCGACCAGCAGTCGGCCAACGTCGCTCTGGCCAGCGGCAACCTGACCGTGACGACGAACAAGGCGTTCAGCCCGGCCAGCACCCTGCAGGCCAACCCGACGAACCCGATCGCGGTGAACCTCATGGCGCGGGCGACGGGGACGATCGAGCCGAAGACGCTCGTCATCGAGGACTCGACGGCGACCTTCTGGAACGCGTTCACGCTCTCGGGCGTCAGCCTGCTCGCCCTGCCGACGGGCGCCGACCGGATCACCGTCGACGCGCGCACCGGCACGGGCTCCGCGGCGGTGTGGCACGCGGGCACCGCCGCGACGACCGCCGCTCTGCCCGCCGGAGTGACGGCGGCCGACGTGACCGGCCTGCGCTTCACCTTCACCAGGGCGAACGGGCTCAGCTTCGCGGCGAGCGGCAGCGCCGACAACGTGCGCATCTCGGTGAGCCTGCGCACCACGCTGCGCGACGGGTCCGGCCCCGTGCGGTCGACGGAGGTGGGGATCATGCCCGGCGAGACCGCGCCGGGAACCGTCACCGACACCGTGACGGCCGACGCCTCCTACAACGACGTGGTCGCGAAGCAGGCGACCAAGAGCGCGACGTTCACCGTGCTTCCCGGCACGGCGGCACTCGCCGTCGAGAAGACCAGTCCGGGCATGGCGGCGTCCGGCAAGGAGGTCAACTGGACGCTCCGGTTCAAGAACACCGGGACCGGCTCCCTCCCGAACCCGGTCGTGACCGACACCCTCCCGGCCGACGGCTCCCTGCTCTTCGTTCCGACGAACGTGCCGATCTACACGACCTCGACGGGCGGCACGCTGCCGGTCGACGCGGCGAAGATCGTCCGGTCGTACGACGCCGCGACCGGCACCATCCGCTTCGTCTGGCCGGCCGGCTCCGCACTCGCGCCCAACGAGACGTACGCGATCACCCTCGCGCTGCAGATCAAGCCGGGGCTCGCGCCATCGACGGTCGCGACCAACCGGTTCGGCGTGACGAACGACCGCACCCTGACCGCCTGCACCCCGCTGAACTCCGGCAACGGCCGTGCGGTGTCGCTCGCGGCCAACGTCTGCTCGACCTCCAACATCGTGACGACCCTGTCGCAGGGCTCGTTCACGGCCTCGAAGGGCGTGCGCTCCGAGACGGGGACGGCGCAGAACATCAGCGACGCGAACGTGCCGTGCACCGCCGACACCGATGGCTTCTACCGCTACCCCTGTGCGGCGGTCAGCGCGGTCGGCGGCACCGACCACTGGAAGCTGGAGATGACCAACGGCGGCAACGTCGCGGCCTCCGCCCTCACCGCGATCGACGTGTTCCCGTACCCGGGCGACGTCGGCGTGGTGGACCCGTCGGCGCGCGGCTCGGTCTTCACGCCGCGCTTCAACGGCGACGTGCGGTTCACCACGGCCGGCGGCATCGACGGCACGCGGATGGACTGGTTCGTCACCACCGCCGCCACGCCGTGCACGAAGGAGCTCACGCCCGGCGGCGGCACCTGCCCGGCCGGGTCGTGGCTGCCGTCCTCCGCTCTCGGCACGACGGTCGACCCGGCGGACGTGACCGCCGTGAAGCTGGCCTTCGACTTCAGCGCAGCGCCCGGAGCGGTCCTGCCCGCGGGAGGCTCGCTCACGATCACCTACTCGACCACCAACATCCCGACCACCACGACCGGCGACCACCGGGCGCCGGTGAGCGCGCCGGTGACGGGCGTGCGGGCGTGGGACTCGTTCGGCTTCTACCCGACGTACGTCTCGGGCTCGCAGCCGGCCGGACCCCAGGAGCCGATCAAGGCGGGCGTCATCCTGACCGGGGGTCCGCTGCAGGTGACCAAGACGGTGACGGGAGCCGCCACCGGCTACGCGCCGACCAGCTTCACCGCCGACGTGGCGTGCACGATCGACGGCGTGGCGGTGGACCTGGGCAGCGCCTCCATGGTGCGGCTCAGCGACGCGAACGGCTACGCGGCCCGGGTGGACGGCATCCCGGTCGGCGCCTCCTGCGCGGTGTCCGAGCAGGGCGCGGCGGGCAGTTACGGCGAGTCGACCCGCTCGGTGACGCCGGCGAGCGTGGTGATCGCCTCCGCTGCCGGCGCCGGGCAGCCGGTGCCCGCCGGTCAGAGCGCCGAGATCGTCAACGACTACGCGCTGACCTCGCTCACGGTGACCAAGCACGTCGACACGGCGGCGACGCTCGGCTCCTTCGGGCCGTTCTCGTTCGCTCTGGCCTGCACCTCGGCCCTCGGCACGAGCGTGCCGCTGACCGTGGACGACGCCGCCTTCACCCTGGCGGACGGCGAGAGCCGCACGATCTCCGACCTCCCCGTCGGCGCGTCCTGCGTCGTCACCGAGACCGACAGCGACGGTGCGGCGACCGCTCCGAATCACGTCGGCATCGCCGTGGACGGCGCGGCCGAGACGGTGGGCGACTCCGCGACCGCGACCCTCACCGGCGCTGCCGGCGGCGACACGGCCATGGTTACCAACCACTACGCGGCCGGCACGCTCTCGATCGCGAAGACGGTCGACGGCGACGCCGGAGCGACGTACGGCGGCGGGCTCTTCACCGTGCACGTCGAGTGCGTCTACGCGGGCGACCAGTCCCTGTTCGCCGGCGACCTGACCATCGAGCGCGGCGAGACGCTGCTCGTGCCGGGGGTCTTCCCGGCCGGCACCGAGTGCTCTGTGGTGGAGACGGGGACCGGCGGGGCGACGGAATCCACCGTCGACACCCCGACGGTGAGCATCCCCGGCTCCCTTGACGGGTCCGTGCAGAACGTGACGGTCGGCGTGACCAACACCTTCTCGTCCGGCTCGGTCGTGGTGAAGAAGGAGCGCACCGGCGACGGCGCGGCGACCTACGGCTCCGGCCCCTTCACCGTGGAGCTCACGTGCACCTGGCAGCACGACGGCGACACCTGGACCATCCCGCTCCCCGACGCCGGGCGCGTCGTGCTGGATGCCGGCAACGGCTACACCGCGACGGTGACGGGTCTCATCCAGGGCGCGCACTGCGACACGGACGAGACGGCGACGGGAGGCGCGACCGCGGCGGCCATCGCCCCGGCCGCGGGTGTGACCGTTCCGGCGGGCGACCCCGCGACCGTGACGGTGACGAACACCTTCGACACCGGGTCGCTGACGATCGACAAGAAGCGCGTCGGCGACGGCGTCGCCGACTTCGGCGCCGGGCCCTTCACGATGGCGGTCGTCTGCACCTACGACGTGGACGGCGTGACCACGCCGATCGACCTCGGCGCCGACGCGACGCTGGTCCTCTCCGAGCAGAACGGCTACACGGCGACGATCGACGACCTCATCGCCGGGGCCTCGTGCGCGGTGAGCGAGACCGCCGCGGGGATGGCGAGCGCGACCTCCATGGATCCGGCCGACGGCATCGTCACGATCGCCGCCGGCGCGACCGCGACCGTCACCGTGACGAACACCTTCGCGGTCGGCCACCTCAGCATCGCGAAGAGCGCCGACCGGCCGACCGCCTCGGTGGGCGACACCATCGTGTACACGATCGTCGTCACCAACGACGGGCAGCTCGACGCCACGGGCGTCGTCGTCACCGACCACCTCCCGAAGGGGCTGCGGGTCGTCTCCACCGCGCCCGCGGCGACCGCCGGGACGGGCACGCTCGAGTGGACGATCCCGGCGCTGGCGATCGGCGCGAAGGCCGTCTTCACGGTGACCACCGTGCTGGACGCGCCGCTCACCACGGTCAACCGCGCCAGCGTGACGACGCCCCTGGGCGCCTGGAAGACCTCCACCGCTTCGGGCACCTGCGGGGAGGCCGGCCTCAGCTGTGCGACGGTGACCGATCCGCCTGTCCCGGACGACGGCGGCGGCGGCTCCGGCGGCAACGGCTCGGGCGGCAGCAGCGGCTCGGACGGCAACGGCTCGGGATCGGGCACGAACGCCGGCGCACCCGGCGGCGGGCTCGCGAGCACCGGCTCCGACGTGCTGAACGGCGTCGTGTGGGCGCTGGGCCTGCTGGCCGCGGGCCTCGCCGCGGTCGCTGGCGGCCTGCTCCGCCGCCGCACCCGCAAGGCCTGACCCGCCGCGACTCGTGACATGGTGTCACTGCTCGGCGGGCGCGGGGTGCGTCAGACCAGGTCGAGCTCGACGCCGGCCTCGCGGGCGCCGTCGAGTGTGCGCGTGTCGGCGCTTCCGCTCGTGATGAGCACGTCGATGTCCGAGATCGCGCCGTAGCGCCAGAGCGCGACCGTGCCGAGCTTGCTGCGGTCGGCGAGCAGCACGGTCGTGCTGGCGACGGCGAGCGTCTCGCGCTTGAAGTCCGCCTCCGCCTGGTCGGGCGTCGTCAGGCCGTGCTCGAGCGAGAGGCCGTTGGTGCCGAGGAAGGCGACGTCGACGTTGATCTCGCGCAGGCTCCTGATCGCGAAGCTGTCGACCTCGCCGAGCGTGAGCGGGCGCACGCGGCCGCCCAGCGTGATCACGGTCAGCTCCGCGTGCTGCGCGAGCGTCGTCGCGACCGGCAGGGAGTTGGTGAAGACCGTCAGCGCGGGGTGCGGCGGCAGATGCTCGGCGAGCAGCTGGGCCGTCGATCCCGACTCGATGAAGATCGCGCCCGACTCGGGGATGCGCGCAGCCGCCGAGGTGGCGATGGCCAGCTTCTCGGCGGTGAAGGAGGTGCGCTCCGACACCTGCGTCTCGATCAGCGTGCGGTCGAGCGGGAGGGCGCCGCCGTGCACGCGGCGCACATGGCCGGAGGCCTGCAGCGCGTTGAGATCCTGCCGGATGGTCTCGGTGCTCACGCCGAAGCGCTCGGCGAGGGCGGTGACGTCGGCGCGGCCGTTCTCGCGGGTGAGGCGGACGATCTCGTACCGGCGCTCATCGGCGTAGATGCGGTCGTCCGTCACGGTTCGCCCCCTTGTGTTTGCTTGTGATCCCGGTCGAAACCCAACCCTAGCGGACGTAACGATTGTGTTTCCAGGTCTTGTGTATCTGTGTTTACCTGTGCTTTCCTTTGTTTCACTTCGAATGCAAGGACGGGTTATGAACTACGAGGTTGTGGTCGTCGGTCTGGGTGCCGCCGGCAGCGGGGCGCTCTGGGCCCTCGCTCGTCGCGGGGTGCGGGTCGCCGGCATCGAGCAGTACGGGATCGCGCACGGCAACGGCTCGTCGCACGGACGATCGCGGCTCTTCCGCGGCGGTGCGTCCGAAGGTGCGGCCTACGTCGACCTGGCCGCCCGGTCGCTGGAGATCTGGCGCGACCTGGAGCAGAAGTCCGGTCGCGAGATCGTCACCCTGGTCGGCGGCGTCACCATCGCCGAGCCCGAGACGGAGCTCTTCCGCGACACCGTGGCGGCGCTGCGGTCGCGCGACCTCCCGCACGAGCTGTTCGACGCCGACGGGCTCCGCGCCTGCTACCCCCAGCACCGCGTCCGCGACACCGACGCGGGCGTGCTCGATCCCGCGACCGGCGTCGTCCGCCCCGAGCTTGCGATCACGACCGCCGTGGAGGCCGCGCAGGCCGCCGGCGCCGAGGTCCTGACCGGCCGCCGGGTCGTCGCGATCGAGGAGGAGGGCGACCACCAGCGCGTCGTGCTCGACGACGGCACCAGCGTGGTCGCCGGCCGTGTCATCGTCGCCGCCGGCGCCTGGAACACGAGCGTGCTCGCGGAGGCGCCCCGGGACTTCACCGTCCGCCGCGCCGTGCTGAGCTGGTTCCTCCCCGAGCCCGGCCACGAGGCCGAGTTCCTGCCAGACCGCTTCCCGGTCTTCACCCGCGAGGACGAGTCCCTCCGCGGCTGGGGCGCGCCGACGATCGACGAGTTCGGCGTGAAGGTCGGCCTCCACGACCAGGACGGCTACACGATCGACGACCCCTACGCCAACAGCCCGGAGGTTGAGGCGTGGGAGGTCGAGCGCGTCCAGCAGTTCGTCTCGCGTCAGTTCCCCCACCTCGTGCCCGTCGCCACCAACACGCGCGGCTGCATGATCACGCTCACCCCCGACGAGGACTTCTCGATCGGGGAGCTCGACTCCCGCCCCGGCGTCGTCCTGCTGGCGGCCTGCTCCGGACACGGCTTCAAGCACTCGGCCGCTGTCGGCGAGCTCGGCGCTCAGCTGGCGCTGGGGGAGGAGGCATCGCTCGACCTGGCGATGTTCGACCCGCACCGATTCCGCACCACCACCGGCACCACCATCACCCGATAAAGGAGAGCAGCAATGAAACGAAAGGCACTTCTCGCCACCATGCTCGGCGTCGTGCTGACCGTCTCGGTCAGCGCGTGCAGCTCGAGCGCGGCCGGCGGCTCGTCGTCGGCTTCGCCGTACGAGCTCGTCGACGGCAAGGACACCCTCCACCTGCTGGTCGCCAGCGATGCGGCCCCGTTCGCCTCCGTCAACGCAGACGGAAAGTTCGAGGGCTTCGACGTGGCGCTGCTGACCGAGATCACCAAGCGTCTCGATCTCAAGCTCGACGTGAAGGGCCAGGACTTCGACACCATCCTGCCCACGATCGCGATCGGCAAGGCGGATGCGGCGGCGTCCTCCATCGCCGACACCGACGAGCGCCGCCAGACGGTCTCGTTCTCGCTCCCGACCTACACCGGCGTCATGTCGGTCACGGTCCCGAAGGGCTCCAGCATCAAGGATGCGGACGACCTCAAGGGCAAGAAGGTCGGCGTGAAGTCGGCGAGCCGCAACGCGGAGTACGCCGAGGACAACTGGAAGGACACCGAGCTCGTCTACTTCTCGGACGAGAACGCGATGTTCAACGCCCTGCAGACCGGCTCGATCGACGGCGCGTTCTTCGACGGCCAGTCCGCCGACAAGTACGTGCAGCAGTACGACGTCGAGATCGCCTTCTCGGCGGTGAACGACGACAACCGCGGCGCGGCCATCGTCCTGCGCAAGAACGCCACGAAGCTCCGCGAGGCGGTCAACAAGACCCTCCGCGAGATCGTCGAGGACGGCACCTACAAGACGATCTTCGAGAAGTGGGTCACCACCGAGCCGTCGCAGCGGCAGATCGACTTCCTCACCGAGTACTACGACGCCCACCCGAGCGACGACTACCCGGCCAAGTAGCACCCAAGCCGGGATGGCCGGGCCGGGCGAAGCGGCCCGGCCATCCCACCCACGCTAATGAAAGGAGCGCGCCATGGGCGACTTCCTGGGGATGTTCTTCAATCTCGAGTACATCTTCCGCGTGCTGCCGGATCTGATTCTGGTCGGACTGGTCAACACCCTCATCCTCGCGTTCGCGGCCACCGCGATCGCCCTCGTCATCGGCATCCTCATCGCCATGGCGCTCCTGTCCCGGCACCGCTGGCTGCGGTATCCCGCCCAGGTCTACGTCGACCTGCTGCGCGGCCTGCCGACCATCCTCACCATCTTCCTCATCGGCCAGGGTCTGCCGTACGCGGGCATCACCTTCCTCGGCACCAGCGCCTACCCGTACGGGATGCTGTCGCTCGGGCTGATCGCGTCGGCGTACGCGGCCGAGATCTTCCGCTCGGGCATCCAGAGCATCCACCACGGTCAGCTGGAGGCGGCCCGCGCCCTCGGCATGCCGTACCGCACCGCGATGGCGCTGATCGTGGTCCCGCAGGGCATCCGCAATGTGCTGCCCGCGCTGACGAACCAGTTCATCAGCATCGTGAAGGACACCTCGCTCGTGTACGTGCTGGGTCTCGCCGTCGGTGAGCGCGAGCTGTACCGCATCGGGCAGGACATGTCGCAGCGCGTCGGCAACCTGTCGCCGCTCGTGGCCGCCGGCATCATCTACCTGCTCATCACGGTGCCGCTGACCCACTTCGTCAACTGGCTCGACCGCCGGCTGCGCACCGGCAAGGTGCCGGTCGCGGTGGAGGGGCCGGACGCGCCCGGCGCGCCCCGGCCCCCCCGGGGGGCCGTAGCCCGCGCCCACCCCCCGCCCGGCCCCGGCCCCCCCGGCCCCCCCCCCCCCCCCCGCGCCCCCCCCCCCCCCCCCC
>NZ_JBPGXM010000109.1:0-13693 GCF_056755495.1 Leifsonia sp. KNZ12-8B | reverse complement strand
CCCCCCCCCCCCCCCCCCCCCCCCCCCCCCCCCCCCCCCCCCCCCCCCCCCCCCCCCCCCCCCCCCCCCCCCCGCGCGGGGGCCGCCCCCCCCCCCCCCCCCCCCCTTCTGCTGTCGGCAGACGGCATCGGCCCGGCGCGCGACGCGAAAGGACATCGGGTGCACGCCATTGTCGGTCGCACGGGTTAGGCTCGGACGGAGACACCCGTAGAAGGAGGGGGAGAGGGATGGCACGCATCGGGGAGAGCGCCGATCTGCTCAAGTGTTCCTTCTGTGGCAAGAGCCAGAAGCAGGTCCAGCAGCTGATCGCCGGTCCGGGCGTGTACATCTGCGACGAGTGCGTCGAGCTGTGCAACGAGATCATCGAGGAGCGGCTCGCCGAGGCGGGCGAGGAGGCGTCGAGCGAGTTCGACCTCCCGAAGCCGAAGGAGATCTTCGGGTTCCTCGAGGAGTACGTGATCGGCCAGGAGCAGGCCAAGCGCGCCCTCGCCGTCGCGGTGTACAACCACTACAAGCGCGTCCGCGCCAAGCAGACCATCACCTCGGCCGACGCCATCGACGACGTCGAGATCGCCAAGAGCAACATCCTCCTGATCGGCCCCACCGGCTGCGGCAAGACCTACCTCGCGCAGACGCTGGCCCGCCGCCTCAACGTGCCGTTCGCGGTCGCCGACGCCACCGCCCTCACCGAGGCCGGCTACGTGGGCGAAGACGTCGAGAACATCCTCCTCAAGCTGATCCAGGCCGCCGACTACGACGTCAAGCGCGCCGAGACGGGCATCATCTACATCGACGAGGTCGACAAGATCGCCCGCAAGGCCGAGAACCCGTCGATCACGCGCGACGTGTCGGGCGAGGGCGTGCAGCAGGCGCTGCTCAAGATCCTGGAGGGCACGGTCGCCTCGGTCCCGCCGCAGGGCGGCCGCAAGCATCCGCACCAGGAGTTCATCCAGATCGACACGACGAACGTGCTGTTCATCGTCGCCGGCGCCTTCGCCGGGCTGGAGGAGATCATCTCGTCCCGCGCGGGCAAGAAGGGCATCGGCTTCGGCGCCCCGCTGCACTCCAAGGGCGACGACATCAACCTGTTCAGCGAGGTGCTGCCGGAGGACCTGCACAAGTTCGGCCTCATCCCGGAGTTCATCGGGCGCCTCCCCGTCGTCACGACGGTCACGCCGCTCGACCGCGACGCCCTGATGCAGATCCTCACCGAGCCGAAGAACGCGCTGGTCCGGCAGTACCAGCGCATGTTCGAGCTCGACGGCGTGCAGCTCGAGTTCGAGCAGCCGGCGCTGGAGGCCATCGCCGACCTGGCGGTGCTTCGCAAGACCGGCGCCCGCGGCCTCCGCGCGATCATGGAGGAGGTGCTCGGCCCGATCATGTTCGAGGTGCCGTCCAGCTCCGAGGTCGCCCGGGTGGTCGTCACCAAGGAGGCCGTGCTCGAGAACGCCGCTCCGACTATCGTCCCGCATCGCCCACGGCGCGAGGAGAAGTCGGCCTGACGGCCGGCCGGATCAAGAACTCCGGTGCCCGCGTCACCATCAGCCACGCGGGCAGGATCGCCAGGCACAGGATCGGCAGGATCAGCAGGTTCGACGTCACCGCGACGCCCACGAACAGCGCGATCCAGCCGTCCCTGGTCACGGCCAGCGTCATCCCGAGCACACCGGCCGACACGGCGACCTGCAGCGGGATGGCGGGGATCAGCGCCCACGCCAGCACACCGAGTGCGGCGCCGATGAACACCGCCGGGAACACGCGTCCGCCGCGGAAGCCCGAGCTCGCCGCGACCAGCAGCGCGGCCAGCTTCACCACGATGATGAGCGCTAGCTGTCCCGGCGGGTAGGCGTCGCGGTCCTGCACCAGTTCGCTCATCTGCTCCAGGCCTTTGAACAGGGTGATCCGTCCGCCGAGGGCGCCCAGCAGGCCGAGCACCATGCCGCCGACCGCGGTCATCAGCAACGGGTGCCGCAGCGCGTGGAATACCGAGTGGACCCGCGGGAAGACGTACGCTCCGACGATCCCGATGCCGGTGGCGACGGCGCCGATCACCACCGAGGAGAGCACGTCCCAGCCGGTGACCGTCGTGTACGCCGGCATCGGGATGGCGAAGTGCGGATGCGCGAGGAACGTCATGGTCAGCGACCCGGCCGCCGCGGCGACGAGGGGGAGGAACAGCTTGTCCCAGAGCGCGCCTCCGCCCTTCACCGTGGCGACGATGCCGGTGAACACCAGTGCGGCGGCCACCGGGGTGCCGAACAGGGCGCCGATGGTGCCCGACGCGGCCATCAGCATGACGAGCTGCGTCGGCACCGCCTTCCACAGCCGCGCCGCCAGCGCGACGAGCAGGCTGGTGTTGATGGCGATGATCGGGTTCTCCGGACCGAGGCTGGCGCCACCCGCCAGGCCGATCACGGCGGCCAGCGCCAGCGACGGCACGATGCCGGGCCGCAGGGGAGCGGCGACCAGCTCGGTCGTCGCCGAGTCCGGCCCGGCGTGGCCAGGCACGAGCCAGACGACGAGCCCCACGGCCACGCCGGTGAGCGTCAGGACGAGGAAGATCCACCAGCCCGAGTCCGGGTCGACGCCGAGCATGGCCGGGAGCGCCGTCCATACGCCGTCCTCCAGCAGCCCGGCCACCTCGTCGACGGCCCACAGTGCGAGCGCGCTGATCACCCCGATGACGACGGCGGGCACGCTGAGCAGGAGCAGTGTGCGGGCGCTGGGCGCCTCCGGCTCCGGCTGCGTCGACGTCATCCCCGCCCCCTCCCGCGACCCGCTGCATGGCGCTGGCGCTCACGTTAGAGCGTGCCGCGGGAGTACGGCTAGGGTGCGCCGGCCGCCGGGCCGCTCGACCGCCGCGCGTTCGACCGTCGAGCCGCTCGGGCGGCCGCCCGCTCAGCCGTCGAGACCGCGGCGCTTCAGCAGCGGGTCGATGACGGCGTCGCGGCCACGGAAGTCGCGGTATGCCTCCAGCGGGTCCTTCGACCCGCCGACGCCGAGGAGGCGCTGCCGGAACCGATCGCCGTTCTCGCGGGACAGGCCGCCGTTCTCCTTGAACCACTCGACGGTGTCGGCGTCGAGCACCTCGCTCCAGATGTAGGAGTAGTAGCCGGCGTCGTAGCCGCCCGAGAAGGTGTGGGCGAAGTACGTGCTGGCGTACCGCGGCGGCACGGCCGGGTTGTCGAGGCCGACCGCGCGGAGGGCGTCGGCCTCGAAGGCGGCGACGTCCTCGACCGCGTCGTCGGCCGTGATGCTGTGCCACGCCTGGTCGAGCAGCGCGGCCGCGAGGTACTCGCTCGTGGCGAAGCCCTCGTTGAACGACTCGGAGGCGTGGAGGCGGTCGATCAGCTCCTGCGGCATGCGCTCGCCGGTCTCGTGGTGGACCGCGTAGTGCTCGACGATCTCCGGCCACAGCATCCACATCTCGTTCACCTGGCTCGGGAACTCGACGAAGTCGCGGAAGACGTTGGTGCCCGCGAACTTCGGGTACGTCACGCGCGCGAACAGCCCGTGCAGCGCATGCCCGAACTCGTGGAACAGCGTGTTGGTCTCGTCGTACGTCAGCAGCGTCGGCTCGCCGGGGGCGGGCTTCGGGACGTTGAGGTTGTTGACGACGACGGTCGGCGTGCCGAGGAGGTCGCTCTGGGCGACGAGCGGGTTCATCCACGCTCCGCCGCGCTTGGAGTCGCGGGTGTACAGGTCGAGGATGTAGAGCCCCAGCTCGGAGCCGTCCTCGTTGCGTACCTCGAACACGCGCGCCTCCGGGTGGTACGCGACGAGGTCGGGGCGCTCCTCGAAGGTGATGCCGTAGAGCCGGGTGGCCGCGTAGAAGACGCCGTCGCGCAGCACGCGCTCGGCCTCGAAGTACGGCCGCATGGCGGCGAGGTCGACGTCGTACTTCGCCGCACGCACCTTGCCGGCGAGGTAGGCCCAGTCCCATGACTGCACCTCGCCCGAGCCGCCGGAACCGTCGATCCCGGCGCCGGCCTGCAGCTGCTCGGCCAGGTCGGCCTGCTCGGCGCGGGCGTTGCGGGCGGCGGGAGGCGCGAGCCGGCCGAGCATGTCGGCCACGGCCTGCGGGGTGCGGGCCGTCTCGTCCGCGGTCACGAACGCGGCGTGCGTCTCGAACCCGAGCAGCCGGGCGCGCTCGGCCCGCAGCCGGGTGATCTCGAGCACGAGCGCGCGGTTGTCGTTGTCTCCGCCGCGGATGCCGCGCGAGCGGGAGGCTGTCATGATCCGCTCGCGCACCGAGCGGTCGTGCAGCGTCGCGAGCCAGGGGTGCCCGGTCGGGAGGACGAGCGTGACGACGTACTTCCCGTCGAGGCCGCGCTCTCGGGCCGCCTCCGCCGCGGCGGAGAGCTCACCGGCGCCGAGGCCCGCGAGCTCGTCGGCGGAGTCGAACACCACGGCCAGCTCATTGGTGTCGGCGAGCAGGTTCTTCTCGAACCGCGTGGTGAGGGTGGAGAGCCGCTGGTTGTACTCGCGGAGCCGCGCCTTGTCGTCGTCGCTGAGCCCGGCCCCGGCGAGGGTGAACTCGGTGCGGTAGCGCTCGATCAGGTACCGGGACTCGGCGTCGAGCCCGAGGTCGTCCCGCCGCTGGTACAGGTCCTCGATGCGGCGGTGGAGGTCGGGATTCAGCCGGATGGCGTCCTGGTGGGCGGCGAGCCGCGGCGCCATCTCCTCCTCCAATGCGTTGGTGAAGTCGGTGGAGTCGGACGAGCTCTTGTTGAAGAACACCTCTGCCACCCGCTGCAGCGTGCCGCCCGAGCGCTCCAGCGCCACCATCGTGTTCTCGAAGGTGGGGGCGTCGGGCAAGGAGGCGATCGCCTCCACCTCGGCCAGCTGCTCGGCGAGCCCGCGCTCGAACGCCGGGCGGTAGTGCTCGTCGCGGATGTCGGCGAACGGCGGCAGCTGATAGGGGAGCGGGCTGGGCGAGAAGAAGGGGTTCGACGTGTCGGCCATCGCCCCAGCCTACGGCCACCGGACGTTCACGTAACGTGGCCGGGAGGGTCTCCCGGCGCTGCCTAGGATGGCCGCATGGACCTCCACGAACGCTACACGCACGGCCATCACGAGAGCGTTCTGCGCTCGCACGAGTGGCGGACGCTCGAGAACTCCGGCGCCTATTTCGCCGGTCTGCTGCGGCCGGGGATGTGCGTGCTCGACGTGGGCAGCGGCCCGGGAACCATCACGTTCGACCTGGCCGAGCGGGTCGCGCCCGGCCAGGTGGTCGGCGTCGACTACAGCGGCGACATCGTGGAGCACGCGCGCCGCTCGGCGGCCGAGCGCGGTGTCACCAACGTGCGGTTCGAGCAGGGCGACGCGTACGCTCTCGATGCCGCGGACGACACCTTCGACCTGGTCCACGCGCACCAGGTGCTGCAGCACGTCGGCGACCCGATCGCGGTGCTGCGCGAGTTCCGTCGCGTCACGAAGCCAGGCGGCGTCGTCGTCGCGCGCGACGTCGACTGGGGCGGCACCATGTGGGCGCCGCTGCTGCCGGGTCTCGGCGAGTGGATGCGCGTCAACCAGGCCGTCCAGCGCGCCAACGGCGGCGAGCCGTTCGCCGGGCGGCTGCTGCGATCGTGGGCGCTGGAGGCGGGGTTCGCGCGCGTGGAGAGCAGCGCCTCCATCTGGTGCTTCGCGTCGGAGGAGGACCGCCGCTGGTGGGGCGAGTCGTGGAGCGTGCGGGTCATCGAGTCCGACTTCGGGCGCCACGCGCGCGACGAGGGCATCGCGGACGATGCCGCCCTCGAGGAGATCGCCGCGGCCTGGCTGGAGTGGTCGCGCCTCCCGAACGGCTGGTACGGGATGCCGCACGGCGAGATCGTCGCCTACGTCTGACCGCACACCGCGACTTCCAAAGAAGTCGTTGCAAAGAAGCTATTGCAAAGAATCCTTTGCATAGCTAACCTGGGGTCATGTCCGACACCGACCCAACCACCGGCCACCCCTGGGACGACGCCCTCGACATGGCCGCGCTACGTGCGCTGGCCCACCCCTTGCGGGTGGAGCTGATGAACGAGCTGTCCGACTTCGGGCCGGCCACGGCGAGCATGCTGGCCGAGCGGCTGGGGGAGTCGAGCGGTGCGACGAGCTACCACCTCCGGCAGCTCGCCAAGCACGGCATCATCGTGGAGGACGCGGAACGCAACTCCGGCCGCGAGCGGTGGTGGCGGATGGCGCCGGGCGGCGTCACGATCGGCTCGCCCGAGACGCTGGAGTCGCCAGCCGGGCGCGAGGCGAACGAGCTCGTCTCGCTGGCGTGGCACCAGAACAACGAGCGCCGCCTGACGGGCTTCCTGCGCCGCGGGCTCGAGACCTTCGGCATGGAGTGGATGGAGGCGAGCACGCTCTCCACCGCCCACCTCGAGGTCGACCGCGAGCAGCTCGCCGAGCTCGGCCGCGAGTACTACGCCCTGCAGACGCGGCTCAAGGAGAAGTGGGCGGCGGAGCGCGCGGCGGCCGAGGAGTCCGGCGGTGCCGACGCGCACGCCGACCGCAAGCGCGTGCAGGTGCAGTTCAACGCCTTCCCGCTGGTCGAGCAGGAGGAGCGATGAGCACCGCCGCCCTGACGCGCACGCCCCTCGGCGCCGGGTTCGGGAGGCTGTGGACCGCCGCCATCGCGAGCAACCTCGCCGACGGCATCAGCCGGACCGCCGTCCCGCTGATCGCGACCACCCTGACGCGCGACCCCGCCCTCATCGCCGGGCTCACCGCGGTGACGTTCCTGCCGTGGCTGCTGGTCGGCATCCCGGCCGGGATGCTGCTCGATCGCGTCGACCGCCGCATCGCGATGGCCGCGGCGAACAGCCTCCGGTTCGCCGTCGCGGCCGGTCTGGCGCTGCTCATCGCCTCCGGCGGCCTGACCATTTGGTGGCTCTACGCCGGCGTGCTGCTGATCGGGCTGGGCGAGACCGTCTTCGACAACGCCACCACGACGGTCGTGCCCAGCCTCGTGATCCGGTCGCAGCTCGACCGGGCGAACGGCCGCATGCAGTCGGCCGAGATCGTCGTGCAGAACTTCATCGCGACTCCGATCGCCGGCTTCCTCTACGCGGCCGCGCTGGTGCTGCCGGTCTGGCTCTCCGGCGCCGGGTTCCTCATCGCGGGCCTGCTCGCGCTCAGCATCCCAGTCGCGGCCCCCCCCCCCCGCGCGCGGGGGGGGGGGGGGGGGGGGGGGCGGCCCCGCGGGGGGGGGGGGGGGGGGGGGGGGGGGGGGGGGGGGGGGGGCCCCGCGCGGGCCCCCGCCCCCCCCCCCCCCCCCCCCCCCCCCCCCCCCCCCCCCCCCGCGCTGGGGGAGGCGGAGGGAGGGGCGGCCGAGCGTCCACGGTTCCGCGCCGTCGTCGGCTTCCTCGTCCACCACCGCTTCCTGCGCGCGATGATCGTGCTCACCTCGCTGACGGCCTCCGCGCTGGCCTTCGCGCAGGGCAGCGTCGTGCTGCTGTTCCTGCAGACGTTCTCGGTCCCCGCGGCCCTGATCGGCGTCATCATGGCCGGGATCGGCGCCGGCGCGCTGCTCGGCGCGCTCGTGTCGAGCAGGCTGGTCGCGCGGTTCGGGCGTGGGCGCGTGCTCTTCTGGTCCGTGCTCGTCAGCGGTGCCGGCATCCTCGGCGTCGGCCTCACGACGAACGTCGTCGCCGGCGTGATCGCGTACGCGGTCGGCGCGTTCGGCGTCGCCGTCTGGAACGTGCCGTGGGGTGCGCTGCGTCAGGCGATCATCCCGAACGCCATGCTGGGCCGGGCGATGGGCATCGTCCGCACCATCGGCTGGGGGCTCACCCCCATCGCCACCATGCTCGGCGGCTTCGTCGCCCGGATCGACCTGCGCCTCCCGTTCGTCATCGGCGGCGCGGTCGTGATCGTCGCGACGCTCGTCGCCGCGCGCCTGCTCCTGGGCGCCGACCGGCACGTCCCGCAGGACGAGCCGGCGCCCGCCACCGCAACACCCGTCGCAGAAGGAAAGGCATCATGACCGCCGTCTCGATCTCCGCCCCGCGACCGATCTCGCAACGACTCGCCCTGCGCGCCGGACGCGCGCTCACCGCCTGGGGGGCCCGCCCGCCGCGACAGCGCCGGTACGCCGAGCGCGTGGCCGTCGTCGAGGCGACCCGCGATCGCGCCGCACGCGACCTCCCGCAGTTGCCGCGCTGAAAGCCCGACCTCCGCGGTGCGGGAAGCGTCGGTTCAGACCTCGCCGAAGTCGCCCGCGTCGGCCTCGATCGTCTGGGTGATGGTGGCGGTGTCCTCGGCCTGGTTGTACCGGATGACCGTGCCGTCGTCGAGCTCGACGACGGGCTTGCCCTCCAGCCAGGTGAGCGTCCAGCTCCAGCCGGCGGTGTCCACGTCGGTCGCGACGAGCTCCTCCTCGACGGTCGAGACGGCGTAGCCGACGACCTCGGGAAGGTTCGCGGGGGCCTGATCGCCGACGGCCCAGCGGGTTCCGAGCTGCATCAGGCGGTCCTCTCCGCGAGCGTGATCTCGTACGTGACCCACTGGGTCCGCTCGCCGACGGCGTCGTACACGCGCTGCGCGTCCGCGTTGTCGTGCGCGGTGATCCACTGGACGACGCCGAGGCCGCGCTGCTCGGCGAGCGAGCGGGCGTGCTCCAGAAGGGCCGTCCCGACTCCGCTCCCGCGGGCGTCCTCTGCGACGAACAGGTCGTCGAGGAAGAGGCCGCGGTCGCCTTCGAGCGGCCGCGCGAACTCGCGCACGTGGGCGAGGCCGACGATGCGGTCGCCGTCGACGGCGACGTAGCCGCTCTCCTCATGCTCAGGGTCCGTCAGCCACGACCAGAGCAGCAACGCCTTCTGATCCGTCAGCTCGGTGTCGTAGAACTTCGCGTAGTCCGCGTAGAGATCCAGCCAGGTGAAGAAATCGCTGTCCCTGACCGGTCGGATCTCGATCGACATGGGTCCCTCCGTTCGCCGTGCCTCGACCATATCCCGTCCGTGTTCAGGGGACGAGGTCGTAGGTCACCCACTTCGTCTTCTCGGCGACGGCGTCGTAGAGCCGGCGCGCGGTCTCGTTGTCCTTGGCCGTGATCCAGCGCACGACCGAGAGGCCGCGCTCCTTCGCCGTCTGCTTCAGCTGCTCGAGGAGGGCCGTGCCGGCTCCCGCACCGCGCGCGTCGGGCGTGACGAAGAGGTCGTCGAGGTACAGTCCCTTGCTGCCGTCCAGCGGGCGGACGAACTCGCGCACGTGGGCGAGCCCGA
This sequence comes from Leifsonia sp. KNZ12-8B, assembly GCF_056755495.1. NCBI lineage: Bacteria > Bacillati > Actinomycetota > Actinomycetes > Micrococcales > Microbacteriaceae > Leifsonia > Leifsonia sp. KNZ12-8B. The sequence goes on along the minus strand of NZ_JBPGXM010000109.1, from coordinate 4,475 downwards.
TGGGCGTGCCCTCGTCGTCGACGGCGAAGTAGGCCTCCAGCTCGTTCTCCGGGTCGGAGATCCAGCTCCAGACCAGCAGCGCCTTCTCGTCGGTGACCGGCTGCTCGTAGAACTCGCCGTACCCCGCGTAGAGGTCGAGCCAGGTGAAGAACTCGTTGTCCTCCACGCGCCTGACCGTAGCCGTCATCGTTCCTCCTCGCTCGGGGCCTGAGCAAGCAGAATATCGGTCACGACCAGCTCGTCGGCGGAGGCGAACCGCAGTTCCGCGATTCTGCCGACCGAGCGGAGGTCGCCGGCGGCCGCCTCGACGGCTGCGATCTCGTGCGCGGGCCCGGAGATCACGGCGGAGTCGACCGGCGTGCGCTGCGAGGCCTTCGCGGCCGTCTTCGCTCCGCGAACACCGGTGAGGGCGCGGCCGACCGTCGGGAGCACCTCGCGCGCATCCGGCCAGTCGGCGGCGACCGTCTCGGCGGCCTGCGGCCACGCGGCGACGTGCACCGACCCGTCCTGGAACCAGCTCCAGGCCTCCTCGGTCGCGAAGGGCAGCACCGGGGCGAACAGCCGGAGGAACGCCGACAGGGCGACGCGCAGGGCGACCACCGCGGAGGCCTGCTCCGGGGTGGCCTCGCCGTAGGCGCGCTCCTTGACGAGCTCGAGGTAGTCGTCGCAGAACGTCCAGAAGAAGGTCTCCGCGACCTCCAGGGCCCGGGCGTGGTCGTAGTTCTCGAGCGCGGAGGTGGCGTCGGCGATCACGTCGGCGAGGTTCTGAAGCATGCTGCGGTCGAGCGGCGCGGTCACCAGCGCCAGGTCCAGCGCGGCCGGCGCCTCGAAGCCGAGGATGAACTTGGCCGCGTTGAGGACCTTGATGGCCAGGCGGCGGCCGATCTTGATCTGCGTCGGGTTCTGCGGGTCGAAGGCCGCATCGGTGCCGAGGCGCGAGGAGGCGGCCCAGTAGCGGACGGCGTCGGAACCGTGCTTCTCGAGGATGTCCGCCGGCGTGACGACGTTGCCCTTCGACTTCGACATCTTCTTGCGGTCGGGGTCGACGATGAAGCCCGAGATGGCGGCGTTCCGCCACGGTGCGACGTCGGCCTCCAGCGCGGAGCGCAGCATGGTCGAGAACAGCCAGGTGCGGATGATGTCCTGCCCCTGAGGCCGGAGGTCGAACGGGAACACCGCGTCGAACAGCTCGTCGTCGCGCTGCCAACCGCCGGCCAGCTGCGGGGTGAGCGAGGAGGTCATCCACGTGTCCATCACGTCGTGCTCGCCGACGAAGCCGCCGGCCTGTCCGCGCTGCGCCTCCTGGTAGCCGGGCGCGGCGTCGGAGGACGGGTCGACCGGGAGCATGTCCTCGGTCGGCAGGATCGGCTGGTCGAAGACGGGATTGCCCTCGGCGTCGAGGGGGTACCAGACCGGGATCGGCACGCCGAAGAAGCGCTGCCGCGAGATGAGCCAGTCGCCGGTGAGGCCGCCGACCCAGTTCTCGTACCGCACGCGCATGAAGTCGGGGTGCCAGCCGAGCTCGCGGCCCAGCTCGATCAGGCGGGCACGCAGCTGCTCGTCGCGGGCGCCGTTGCGCACGTACCACTGCCGGGTCGAGACGATCTCGAGCGGCTTGTCGCCCTTCTCGAAGAACTTCACCGGGTGCTGGATGGGCTTCGGGTCGCCGACGAGGTCGCCCGAGGCGCGCAGAAGCTCGACCACGGCCTGCTTGGCCGAGAAGACCGTCTTGCCGGCGAGCTGCGCGTAGGCCGCGCGGCCCTCGGCGGAGGTGATCGCCTCCGGAGCGTCGGGGAGGATGCGGCCGTCGAAGCCGATGATCGCGCGGTTCGGGAGGTCGAGCTCGCGCCACCAGGTGACGTCGGTGATGTCGCCGAACGTGCAGATCATCGCGATGCCGGTGCCCTTGTCGGGCTGGGCCAGGTGGTGGGCGACGACCGGGACCTCCACGCCGAAGACCGGCGTGCGGACCGTCGTGCCGAACAGCGCCTGATAGCGCTCGTCGTCGGGGTGCGCGACGAGGGCGACGCAGGCGGGGAGCAGCTCGGGCCGGGTGGTCTCGATGTACACCGGGCCGTCGGCGCCGTGGAAGGCGACGCGGTGGTAGGCGCTGGGCTGCTCGCGGTCCTCGAGCTCGGCCTGCGCGACGGCGGTGCGGAAGGTGATGTCCCACAATGTCGGCGCCTGCGCCTGATACGCCTCGCCGCGCTCGATGTTGCGCAGGAACGCCAGCTGGGAGGTGCGGATCGAGTCCTGCCCGATCGTCCGGTACGTCTGGGACCAGTCGACCGAGAGGCCGAGCGTGCGCCAGAGCGCCTCGAACTGCTTCTCGTCCTCCTCGGTCAGGCGCTCGCACAGCTCGATGAAGTTGCGGCGGGAGACCGGCTTCTGGTCGGCCGCCTTCGTGCTCTTGTTGTCCCCGCCTTCGAAGGGAGGGACGAAGTCCGGCTCGTAGGGCAGCGAGGGGTCGCAGCGCACGCCGTAGTAGTTCTGGACGCGGCGCTCGGTCGGCAGGCCGTTGTCGTCCCAGCCCATCGGGTAGAAGACGTGCTCACCGCGCATGCGGTGGAAGCGGGCCACGACGTCGGTGTGCGTGTAGCTGAAGACGTGCCCGATGTGCAGCGAGCCGGAGGCCGTGGGCGGGGGAGTGTCGATCGAGTAGACGCCGTCGCGGCCGGTGGCGAGGGCGCCATCGCGGTCGAAGCGGAAGGTCCCGTCGGACTGCCAGTGGTCGCCCCACTTGGCCTCCAGTCCCTCCAGGGCGGGCTTGTCGGGCACGGGGCTCGTCTCGGGCGCAGGGCCGGCGGCGCTCATGGTTCTCCGATCGATATGTGCGGCACCGTGTCCTCGGGGTGCCTGAGTATGGGGTCCGTACCAGGCTACCCGAGGACGCGGCGCGGCCGCCGATCGGGCGGGACCGCCGGCGCTCAGACGTCGTCGACGATGGGCGCCCTCCTGGCCGCGAAGAGGGAGGCCACGAGCGTGATCGCCGACATGATCGCGAGCACGATGCCCGGGTGCCACCAGGCGTTGCCGGTCGCCTTGCCGAGCACGAGGGTCAGCGCGGGCACGAACGAGGTGAGCAGCGCGGCGATGCTGTAGGCCACCGAGAGCCCGCTGTACCGCACCGCGCTCGGGAACAGGTCGGACATCATCCCGCCGAGACCCGCCCACGACAGGGTGGGCAGGATGCCGCCGATGATCATGCTCCCGACGAGGATGCCGAACGAGGCGTACTGCAGCAGGAAGTACATCGGGAAGGCCACGAGGAGCGTCCCGATCGCGCCGATCGCCACGACGCGCGCCGAGCCGATGCGCGTCGCCCACAGCCCGAACAGCGGGATGGTCACCAGCTGCAGCAGGCCGCCGATCGTCGTGGCGACGAGGAGGTCCTGGTACTGGAAGCCGAGTACGGCCGTCCCGTAGTCGACCATGTAGGTGTTCATCAGCGAGTACGAGCCGATGCCGAGCACCGCGGCGCCGATGCCGATGACGAATCCGGAGGGCGCCTTGCGGAAGACGTCGAGCACCGGGAAGCGGTCGCGCGTGCCGGTCTCGACCAGGCGGCGGAACACCGGCGTCTCGTCGATCGACCAGCGCAGGTAGAGCGAGACCAGCAGCAGCGGGAACGCGGTGAGGAACGGGATGCGCCAGCCCCATGCGGCGATGTCCTCGGTCGACATGGTCAGCGTCAGGACGATGAACACGACCGCGCTGAGGATGGAGCCGACCGGCGAGCCGAGCTGGGGGAGCGCCGCGTAGAAGCCGCGCCGCTTGGGGTTCGAGTACTCCGTGGCGAGGGCGATGGCGCCTCCCCACTCCCCGCCGACGGACGCGCCCTGCACGAGGCGGAGCAGCACGATCGCGATGCCGCCGAACCAGCCCGCCGCCGCGTAGGTCGGCAGCACGCCGACGAGTCCGGTCGAGACGCCCATCAGCAGGATCGTGATGAGGAGCGTGGGCCGGCGCCCGATCCGGTCGCCGAGGTTGCCGAAGATGACGGCGCCCACCGGACGGATGACGAAGCCGGCGGCGATCGCGAGGAACCCGGCGAGCACCCCGCCGAAGGTGCCGAGCGGTGCGAAGAACAGCGGGCCGACGAAGAAGGCGGCGAAGTACGCGTAGAGGTAGAAGTCGTACGACTCGAGCGCCGTGCCGACGAACGAGGCGACGGTGACGCGGCGGGCGGTGCCCGGAGTGATGCCCGGTCGGTCGGTCTCGACGGCGGGCGCTGCGGTGGAGGTCACGGGTGTCCTTCTTGGGAGAATGGGAGGGTCCGGCTCGCATGAGGTGCATATGTGGACCGGGTCCAATAATGGCACGAAGGAGAACACGCCGTGGCAGCCCGCCATTCCCCCGGTCGTCCGGCCCCCCCCCGGCGGGCGCGCCCCCCCCGGCGCCGGCGGCGCCAGCCGGGCGGGGGGGCGGGGGGGCGGGGGGCGCGCCCCCCCCCCCCCCCCCCCCCGCCCCCCCCC
>NZ_JBPGXM010000108.1:0-13733 GCF_056755495.1 Leifsonia sp. KNZ12-8B | reverse complement strand
CCACGGAAGGACCCACCCCGTGACCACCGACCTCGAGACCCCCGCCGTCCGCGCCCTGCGTGAACGCGTCGCGTCCCTCCACGCCGAGCTGGTCCGTTACGGCCTCGTCGTCTGGACGGGCGGCAACATCTCCGGCCGCGTGCCGGGCCAGGACCTCTTCGTCATCAAGCCCAGCGGCGTCGACTACGACGACCTCGCCCCCGAGAACATGATCCTGTGCACCCTCGACGGGGAGGTCGTGCCCGGCTCCCTCGGCAGTAAGCGTTCGCCCTCCTCCGACACCGCCGCGCACGCCTACGTGTACCGCAGCATGCCTGAGGTCGGCGGAGTCGTCCACACCCACTCCACCTACGCCACGGCGTGGGCGGCGCGCGCCGAGGCCATCCCGTGCGTGATCACGGCGATGGCGGACGAGTTCGGCGGCGAGATCCCGGTGGGGCCGTTCGCGATCATCGGCGACGACTCCATCGGCCGCGGAATCGTGCAGACGCTGACCGGGCACCGCAGCCGTGCCGTCCTCATGCAGAACCACGGCGTCTTCACCATCGGCCGCGACGCGCGCGACGCCGTGAAGGCCGCGGTCATGGCCGAGGACGTCGCCCGCACCGTGCACATCGCCCGCCAGGGCGGCCCGCTCGTCCCCATCCCGCAGGAGGCTATCGACAGCCTCTTCGACCGTTATCAGAACGTCTACGGACAGAACCCGGAAGGATCGCTCGCCTGATGCCGAAGCTCACCACCTCCCCGAACTCCGACGGGCTCGACGGCTACGAGGTCTGGTTCCTCACCGGCAGCCAGCACCTCTACGGGCCGGAGACCCTGGCCCAGGTCGCCGACCAGTCGCGCGCCATCGCCGATGAGCTCGGCGCCTCCCCCGCCGTGCCCGTGCGCGTCGTGTGGAAGCCGGTGCTCACCGACGCCGACGCCATCCGCCGGATCATGCTCGAGGCCAACGCCGACGACCGGGTCATCGGCCTGATCGCGTGGATGCACACCTTCAGCCCGGCGAAGATGTGGATCGCCGGCCTCGACGCGCTGCAGAAGCCGCTCCTCCACCTCCACACGCAGGCCAACGTCGAGCTGCCGTGGGGCGAGATCGACTTCGACTTCATGAACCTCAACCAGGCCGCGCACGGCGACCGCGAGTTCGGCTACATCCAGACCAGGCTGGGGGTTCCGCGCACGACGGTCGTCGGCCACGTGAGCAACCCGGCGGTCGCCGGACGTGTCGGCACGTGGATGCGCGCCGCGGCGGGATGGGCGGCCACGCGGTCGCTGAAGCTCGCGCGGTTCGGCGACAACATGCGCTACGTCGCGGTGACCGAGGGCGACAAGACGGAGGCGGAGCACGTCTTCGGCGTGCAGGTGAACACCTGGGGCGTCAACGAGCTGGCGGAGGCGGTCGCCGCGGCGGCGGACTCGGACGTCGACGCGCTCGTGGCCGAGTACGAGGAGCTGTACGACGTCGTGCCCGAGCTGCGGCGCGGCGGCGAGCGGCACCAGTCCCTGCGCGATGGCGCGGCGATCGAGCTGGGGCTGCGCTCGTTCCTGGAGGAGGGCGGATTCGGCGCCTTCACGACCAGCTTCGAGGACCTGGGCGCGCTGAAGCAGCTGCCCGGGCTCGCCGTGCAGCGGCTGATGGCCGAGGGCTACGGCTTCGGCGCCGAGGGCGACTGGAAGACCGCCGTGCTGGTGCGCGCCGCGAACGTGATGGGCGCCGGGCTGCCAGGCGGCGCCTCCCTCATGGAGGACTACACGTACGACCTCACGCCGGGTGACGAGCGCATCCTGGGTGCGCACATGCTCGAGGTGGCGCCCTCGCTCAGCTCGGGGCGGGCCTCTCTGGAGGTGCACCCGCTCGGCATCGGCGGCAAGGACGACCCGGTACGGCTCGTCTTCACCGCCGACCCCGGACCGGCGGTCGTCGTGGCGCTGTCCGACATGCGGGACCGCTTCCGCCTCGTCGCCAACGTGGTGGAGGTGGTGGAGCCGACCGCTCCGCTGCCGAAGCTGCCGGTCGGCCGCGCGGTGTGGAAGCCCGCGCCCGACTTCACCACCTCGGCCACGGCCTGGCTGGAGGCGGGTGCCGCGCACCACACGGTGATGAGCACGGCCGTCGGCGTGGAGGCGTTCGAGGACTTCGCGCGTATGGCGCGCACCGAGCTGCTCGTGATCGACGAGTCGACGACGCTGCGCGAGTTCCGTCGCGAGCTGGACTGGAACGCGGCCTACTACCGGCTCGCGCGCGGGATCTGAACCAGCACGCCTGATCTTCCGGCCGCCGGCGAGTCATCGCGTCGGCGGCCGGAACCTTTTCAGTGCGGGGCGGCCGTCCTATGCAGGCATTCCCGGGTGTCGGCGCTCTTGTCCGGCGTGGAGGCTCGCGATTGGATGGCCGCATGAAGATCACCAGACAGATCACCGTGTTCGACACACCGGATCTCGACGCCGAGGCGGGCTTCTGGGCCCGCCTGCTCGGCGGCGAGGTTCGCGACGGCGATGAGGACGACTGGCGCACGGTCGCCGTCGACGGCGAACCACGGCTGGGCTTCCAGCTCGCCCCGAACCACGAGCGCCCGCACTGGCCAGACGGCGCGCAGCAGCAGCTGCACCTCGACCTCTACGTCGACGACATCCGGGAGGCGCACGAACACGCCGTGTCGCTGGGTGCGAAGCTCCTGAAGCCGGCACCCGACCTGGATGCCGCGGAAGGCTTCCAGGTGTACGAGGACCCGTCGGGGCATCCGTTCTGCCTGTGCTGGTGAACGGAATGGGTGATCAGCAGCTGCCGCCGTTGGCGGTGACCGGTGTCACGGGGATGGTGGGTCGGCTGACGGCGGATGCGCTGGCCGACGCCGGGCTGCCGTTCCGGATGCTCGCGCGGTCTCCGGAGCGCGCGCCGCACTACCCGGGCAGCGCCGTCGTGGCGGCGTCGTACGGCGACCAGGAGGCGGCGCGTGCGGCGCTGGAGGGCGTGGAGACGCTGTTCATGGTGTCGGCAGCCGAGGACGCGGAGCGGCTGGCGCAGCACCGTGCCTTCGTCGACGCCGCGGCTGCGGCCGGGGCGCGGCACATCGTGTACACGTCGTTCTTCGGAGCGTCGCCGCGGGCGACGTTCACGCTGGCGCGGGACCACGCCGCCACCGAGGGCTTCATCCGGGATGCCGGGATCGCCCACACCTTCCTGCGCGACAACCTCTACCTCGACTTCACCGAGAACATGGTCGGCGAGGACGGCGTCATCCGCGGGCCGGCCGGAGACGGGCGTGCGGCCATGGTGGCGAGGGCCGACGTGGCGCGCGTGGCGGCAGAAGTGCTGCAGCATCCCGGCGACCACCTCGACGTGACGTACGACCTGACCGGTCCCGAGGAGCTGACCTTCGCGGAGGTGGCGGAGACGCTGAGCAGGCATTTCGGGCGGCCGATCTCGTTCCACGACGAGACCATCGAGGAGGCGTACGCGTCGCGCCGGCGCTGGGAGGCGCCGCAATGGCAGTACGACGCGTGGGTGTCGACGTACACGGCGGTGGCCGCGGGCGAGCTCGCGGGGGTCACCGACGATGTCGAGCGGATCACCGGGCGGCGGCCGCTGTCGCTCGCGGAGTACCTGCGCGGAAGGGAGGCGGAGTGAGCTGCTGAAGGGGTGAGCGCCCCGCGGCCGGCCGTTCGCGAAACGAATCCGGACCACTGGACCTCCCGCGCAGAAGGAGCAGAATGACGTCATGACCGACGGCGGCACGGGCAGAGGCGACGCGTCGGTCGCCGCCGCCGTCGAGAAGGTGCCGTGTCCGGGATGCGGCGCACGCGCCCGCGTCACGCCCAACCCGTACTTCGGGACGGGGCTCGCGGTGCATCGGGCCGTCCTCCTCTGCGCGGCGTGCGGCTACACGGGGCTGCTCGACAACGAGCCCAGCGTCGTGGAGGAGGCTGCCGAGCCGGTGCACCGGACGGGGCCGCTGCAGCGGGTGCTCGGGCTGATCCGTCACGCGTGACGCAACGGCACACGGCCTTCCGTCCAGACGGTCAGCGGATGCGGACGCGCCCCTGCTGCCACAGGCGGGTGGCGACGACGCGGGGGTTGGCCTGCTCGTCGGCGTCGGCGCCGAGGGCGCTGTAGAGGCGGGCGAGGAGGGTCTCGGCGGCGCGCACGCTCGTGCCGCGTTCGGCAGCGATGCGGCGGGTGGAGGCTCCGGCCGCGACCAGGCGCAGCACCTCCGCCTGGGCGCGGGTGACCGTGAGCACGTCGCCCTCCGGCTCGGAGGCCCGGTGCGCCCCTCCCGCGATCGCCGCCTGCACGGCGTCGGCGAGCAGGGAGGCGTCGCGCACCTGCGACTTCACGAGGTACACGACAGACGGGGGGAGGCTCGCATCCCCCACCGCGAGCTCGGGCGACAGGTGCGAGGTCAGCACCACGAGCCCGACCCACGGCAGCTCACGGTGGACCCGCCACAGCAGCTCGGCGCCGGAGCCGCCGGCGCCGAAGTCGAGGTCGGTGACGACGGCGTTCGGGTCCGACGCCTCGATCGTCTGCCAGGCCTGCTCGACGGTCGTCGCCTGGGCGGCGTCGAAGCCGAGGGAGCGCAGCGCCGACGCCACCATGGACGCGGTGAAGACGTCGTCGTCCGCGACGACGACGCTGAGGGTGCGCTGCCGCGGCGTTGGCACGCCCTCCTGGGCGGGGCTGTCGCTCATCGACCTCGCTCACCGGTTGTCTGACTCCTGACCAGTATCGGGCGGCCCCCCGCGCCACGCCGGTCGCGGAGCGGGCGCGCCGATTCGCTGAACGAACATCCCTCGGCCTGCTCCATGCGGCACAGTGTAGGCCGCCACCGTGCAGGTACCATTCCCCCCATGCCCGCACCCGCCTCCCCGCCCCACTCCGCAGCCTCGCCGCGATGACGATCCGATGACGACCCGATGACGAACCAGCACCCCACCACCCCCGCCGAGGCGCTGCGCGACGGCGGCATGGAGGCGCTCTTCCACAGCCACCCGGACGGCGTCTGCCTCGTCGACCTCGACGGCGCCTTCGTCGAGTCCAACGAGGCCCTGACGCAGCTGACCGGGTACTCCGCCGACGAGCTCGGCCGGATGACGTTCGAGCGCCTCCTGCACCCGGAGGCCGTGGAGAGCACCTGGGCCGGGTTCCGCCGCGCGACCGGCGGCGAGAACGCCCGCTACATCACGCGGATCGTCACGGCGGGAGGCGCCATGCGGGTGCTCGACGCGACCAACATCCCGCTGCGCGGCCGCGAGGGCGACGTCGTGGCCGTGCTCGCGATCGTCCGCGACATCGGCGACGTCGAGCGGGCGGCGGCCGAGGCGGCGGGCAACGAGGCGCTGATGCGCATGGCGGCCAGGATCGCGCGGTTCGCGGGGTGGGTGGTCGACGTGGAGACGCGCCGCATCGTCCTCAGCGACGGCCTCCACGAGCTGCTCGGCATCGAGCACGGAGCGGTGCCGCACGACGAGGCTGCGGTGTCCCTCTTCGAGCCCGCCGACCGGCCGGCGATCAGGAGCGCCTTCTCCGCCGCCATCCACGAGGGCGAGCCGCTCGATGCGCACGGCACTGTGCGCGACGCCGACGGGCAGCGCATCCACGTGCACCTCGTCGGCGAGGCCGAGCGCGACGAGACCGGGCGCATCGTCCGGCTGCACGGCGCCTTCCACGACATCTCGCCGCTCGTGCGGCACCGGGAGGAGCAGCGCGCGATGGCGCGCTTCCTCCGCAACAGCCTCGACCAGGTGCACGAGGCCATCGCCTTCATCGACCGAGACTGGAGGTTCACCTTCGCGAACTCCCTGGCCGTGGAGTACGCGGGCGTCCCGGAGGCCCGGCTCCACGAGCTGACCGTGTGGGAGGCGTTCCCCACCGTCGTCGGCACGACGTTCGAGCGCATGTACCGCGACGCGATGGAGCAGGGCATCCCTGGTACGTCCCGCGGCTACGTCGCCGGCTGGGAGCGCTGGTTCGAGGTCAGCGCCAATCCGATCGACGACGGGATCGCCGTGTTCGTGCGCGACGTCAGCGACGACCAGCGCTCGCGCGAGATCCTCGCCGAGTACACGGCGCGGGTGGAGGCGCAGGCGCGGCTGCTCGACGCCGCGCGCGACGCCATCATCGTCCGCGACCTCGACGGCCGGGTGACCTACTGGAACCGCGGCGCCGAGCGCATCTACGGCCGGGCGGCGCACGAAGTGATCGGCCGGCACACCAGGGACGTGCTCTCGGTCGAGGGCGCCGACTTCGCCCGCATGGACGCGGCGCTGTTCCGCGACGGCTACTGGACGGGCGAGATCCGGCAGCGCAGGGCCGACGGCACGCCCATGGTCGCCGAGAGCCGCCTCCAGGTGGTCCGCGGCGACGACGGCGAGCCGACGGCCGTGTTCGGCGTCCACTCCGACGTGACCGAGCAGAAGCGCCTCGACGAGGAGCGCACCCGTGCGCAGCGGCTGGAGAGCCTCGGCACCCTGGCCGGCGGCATCGCGCACGACCTCAACAACGTGCTGACGCCCATCCTGATGACCGTGCAGCTGCTCGCCGCCGACGAGACCGACGAGCGCAGGAGTGAGCTGCTGGCCGCCATGGACGCCGCCGCCCATCGCGGTGCGGCGATGGTGCGCAAGGTGCTCTCGTTCGCGCGCGGGTCCGGCGGCAAGCGCGACCGGGTGGATGCGGGCCGGCTGCTCGGCGAGTTGCGGGCGCTCAGCCGCGAGACCCTCCCGCGCACCATCGAGCTGGAGGTCGTCGCGCCCGACGATCCGCCGGTGGTGCTCGGCGACGAGACCGAGCTGTTCCAAGTGCTCGTCAACCTGGTCACCAACGCGCGCGACGCCATGCCGGACGGCGGCCGGCTGACCGTCCGCGCCGACGAGGTGCCCGACGGTCTCCGCTTCGAGGTCACCGACACGGGCTGCGGCGTCGACGACGCGACCAGGGCCGCCATGTTCGAGCCGTTCTTCACGACCAAGGAGTCGGGCACCGGGCTCGGCCTGCCCACCTCCGCGGCGATCGTGAAGGCGCACGGAGGCGACCTCGAGGTGCGATCCCGGCCCGGCGAGGGCACCTCCATCGCCTTCGTGCTGCCCGCAGCGCCGGCCGCCCTCGTCGACGAGGCGCCCGAGCCCTCCACCGTCGAGCCGCAGCCCGGGGGTGGCAGGAGCGTGCTCGTGGTGGACGACGACGTGACCATCCGCGACCTGGTCGCGCACACGCTGCGCCAGGCCGGCTACCGGGTGGCGACGGCCGAGGCGGCGGAGGCGCTCGACCTCCTCGCCGACCGGGGCCGCCACTGGGACGTGGTCGTGACCGACGTCATGATGCCCGAGGTCAGCGGAGACGGGATCGCCCGCCTCGTGGCCGCGGGTCGCCCCGACGCGACCGTGGTGCTGATGAGCGGCATGCATCCCGGACCAGGCGCCCGCGCGGCGGTGGACACCGGGGCGGCGCACTTCCTCGCGAAGCCGTTCACGCCGTCCGCGCTGCTGGCAGCGATCGACCGCGCGCTGGCGGTGGCGGGACCGAAGGAGGCGGCCGGGGCGGGTGTGGCGGCGCGGCCGAAGGAGTCACCCGGGCCGGGTGAGCCCGTCGGGCCGGGTGAGCCCGTCGGGCCGGGTGAGGCGGCCGGGCCGGATCTGGCGACCGCGGGGGAGGCTGCGCCCGCGGGACAGCACACGGCGGCCGCCGCAGCAGAGCCCGCTCTCGCGATCCTCGCCGACACCGTGGCCCCTGCGCTGAACCGCGCCGTCAGCGCGTTCGACGTCGACGCCGACGCGCTCGCCGATCCAACCGCCGTCGCCGACGACCTCGCGGCGGCGGCCGAGGAGGCGCAGCGTCGTCTGGGCGCGGCCGCGCGCGACCCGCGCGTCCACCGGGTCGTCGGCGCAGCCTCCTCCGTCGCGATGGCGCTCAGGCTGCCGGACGCGCAGATGCCGACCGCCACGCTGGTGCAGCGCCTCCGGGAGGGCCTGGCGGACCTGGCCGCACTGGCCGGACCGCAGCGGGGCTGAGCCGGACCGCAGCGAGGCTGAGCCGGACCGCAGCGAGCTCGTCCGGACCCGCAGCGGGGCGAGCCGGACAGCGGCGGGGCTGAGCCGGACCGCAGCGGGGCTGAGCCCGAGCGCAGCGGGCCGAGTCGGTCCCCGGCGGGCCTGAGCCGGCGGCAGCGGCGCACGCGGCGAGGCCGCCCGAGGCGGACCGCGGAATCGGCGAGGTCCTGGCCACCCGAAGACCAGGACCCCGCCGCGTTGCGGCGTCTTCGGGGCTCCGTCAGGACCGGGGGAGGGGCGACGGGACCGGCGCGCACAACGGCAACGATCCTCCCCCGGGAGGAAGCGGCGGGGCAACGGCCCGATGCCGGGCGGTATGCGCTCTCCGAACACCCGCCGCCGACGGCCTCCATCCGCGCCCGGGAAATTAAGCACATCTGTAACACGCGCCCCTGTGCGACCATGTGCTCATGAAGGATTCTCACGGTATCGAGGCCCAGCCGGCCTCTGCGCACGGACCCGGACGCGCGCCCGCTGGGATCCCGCTGACCATCCGCATGGGCGAGCGGGAGTTCGCGGCACTGGTACGCATCGCGCGGCATCGCGACACGACGGCCTCCGCACTCGTCGAGCAGCTGGTGCTGCACGCTCTGACCAAGGCCGATGTGCCGCCGCCCGCCGAGTCCCATCCGGCGCGCAAGCACACCACCTACGAGGAGGCCACGGCCGGCTTCCGGCAGGACGGCGTGCTGAAGGCGGCCACCGGCACCTAGCGGCGACCCGGCCCCAGCCGCGCCACACTGAGTGCCGCCGCCACGCGCGCCGAGGGTCCGCTGTGCGTCGCCCGGGAGTACAGTCCAGGGCATGCACGTCCGTTCGCTCTCCGTGCGGGCCGCGCGGGCGATCGCGCCGGCGCTCGCGGCGGCGCTCGCGGCCGCTGTCGCGCTGGTCATCGCGCTCGTCGTCGCGCTGACGTTGACCGGCTGCTCGGCCGAGTCCGCCGCCCGCGGTCAGTTGTCGCAGTCGGCCGCCGACGCCGCCTCGGTGACGCGCTCCGCCGCGCTGGTGCTCGGGCTGCAGGAGGGCGAGCGGCTGATCCCCGGCGTGGAGGACAGCGGCCTCTCCGCCGCCGCGGAGACGCTGGCGAGCCAGGCATCCGGGGTCGCGACGCTGACCGCGACCGGCGGCATCGGCGAGCAGCGCGACCGCATCCTGTCGGACATCCGGGAGGCGCAGGACACGCTCGCCGCGGCCCAGCGAGCCGTGGCGGCCGGGCACGACGACGCCGCCGCGCTCGACGACCTCCGCCTCCACCTCGACGATCTGGCCGAGGAGCTCGCCCAGGCCTCCACGCACCTGGAGAGCGAAGGATGAAAGGCATCTTCGCCGTCGCGCTGGGCGTGCTCACCGCAATCGGCGGTTTCGTCGACATCGGCGATCTGGTCACCAACAGCGTCGTCGGCTCCCGCTTCGGCCTGACGCTGGCGTGGGTGGTGATCGTCGGCGTGGTCGGCATCTGCCTGTTCGCGCAGATGTCGGGCCGGGTGGCGGCGGTGAGCGGGCGGGCGACGTTCGAGATCATCCGGGAGCGGCTCGGCGCCCGCGCCGCTCTCGCCAACCTGTCGGCTTCGTTCCTCATCAACCTGCTGACCCTGACCGCGGAGGTCGGGGGCATCGCGCTCGCGCTGCAGCTCGCCTCCAGCATCGAGCCGGCGCTCTGGTTCCCGGTGGCGGCGGTCGCCGTGTGGATCGTGATCTGGCGGGTGAAGTTCTCGATCCTCGAGAATGTGACGGGCCTCCTCGGGCTCGCGCTGGTCATCTTCGCGGTCGCGGTGTTCTTCCTGCACCCGGACTGGTCGTCGCTGGCGTCGCAGGTGGCGCTGCAGCCCTCGCCGCACACCGACGAGCAGCCCGCGACGTACTGGTATTACGCGGTCGCGCTCTTCGGCGCCGCCATGACGCCGTACGAGGTGTTCTTCTTCTCCTCGGGGGCCATCGAGGAGAAGTGGAAGCCGAAGGACCTGGCGCAGTCACGGCTCAACGTGCTGGTCGGATTCCCGCTCGGCGGCCTCCTGTCGCTCGCGATCGCGGCGTGCGCCGCCATCGTGCTGCTGCCGAAGGGCATCGCGGTCGACTCGCTGTTCGAGACCGCGCTGCCGATCGCGCAGGCGTTCGGCAAGGTCGGGCTCATCATCGTCATCCTCGGCTTCGTCGCGGCGACGTTCGGGGCGGCGCTGGAGGTGACCCTCTCGAGCGGTTACACGCTCGCGCAGTTCTTCGGCTGGCCGTGGGGCAAGTTCCGGCGGCCGGCGAGCGCCTCCCGCTTCCACGCGGTCATGATCCTGTCGCTGGTGATCGGCCTCGGCATCCTCTTCACCGGCGTCGACCCGGTGCAGGTGACCGAGATCTCGGTGGTGTTCTCGGCGATCGCGCTGCCGCTGACCTACCTGCCCATCCTGATCGTCGCGAACGATCCCAAATACATGGGGAAGCGCGTCAACGGGAGGGTGACCAACGTCTTCGCGCTCATCTACCTGGCGATCATCCTCGTCGCGAGCATCGCCGCCATCCCCCTCATGATCATCACGGGAGCAGGAGCATGACCGACCCCGGATTCGCGAAGCCGCCCACGGTCGCCGGCCGTGTGCTCGACGCCCAGCTCGACCTCCTCGACCGCCAGGTCCTCGACCCGGACGGCGTGCCGGTGACCACCGTCGACGACCTCGAGCTGTCGGAGCCGGGCGACGCCGCCCGGCTGGATCCCGACGACCCGCCGACCCTGATCTCGCTGCTCACCGGTCCGGTGCTCGGCACGCGCATCTTCGGCGGCAGGCCGCCGGACTCGCGCTTCGTGCGCATCCCCTGGTCGCTGGTCTCGGGCGTCGGCGTGACCGTGGAGGTCGGCACGGCCGCCGAGAACCTCGACGCGTCGTGGGTGGAGCGCTGGGTCCGCGACCATATCATCGCCCGCATCCCGGGAGGCCGCCATGATCCTGAGTGACCTGCTCGGGCGGGAGGTCCGTTCGGCGACCGGCGAACGGCTCGGCGTCGTCATCGACGCGCGCTTCGCCGTGGACGGGCCGCCGCAGCAGCTGCTCGCCGTCGCACGCCTCCACGGGCTCATCGTCAGCCCGCGCTCGCACTCGTCGTTCCTCGGCTACGAGCGCACCGACATCACGGCGCCCGCGCCGATCGCCGCCTTCCTGCGGTGGCGCGAGCGTGGCACGTTCCTGGTGCTGTGGCGCGACCTCGCCTCCCTCGCCGGGGACGCGGTGGTGCTGCGGGAGGGCGCGGTCCGGTACTCGCCGCGGCTCGCGGACTCGCAGGGGTGAGGAGTGGTGCGCCTCCCTTGTCAAGGGCTGCACGGCTCGCGCCCGGCCGGGTTGGCTGCATCGTGCAGGCCCCCATCCACCGGAAGGAGAGCACCATGACACGCGACCCATCGGACAGCGGGTCGGCCGACCACGTCGCCGCCTCTCTCCGCGGGGCCCGCGGCGCCCTCGACAGCGGCTCCCTCGACAGCGGCTCCCTCGACCGGGGCGGTGTCGTCTACGCCGCGTTCCGGCTCGACGCGCTGTCCTTCGGCGGGAGCGCACAGGCGTGAGGGGCGACTCGACCCTCGCGTTCCTGCGCGACGGGTATCTCTTCGGCACCAGGAGCTTCGACCGCCACGGTTCGGACGCCGTGCGCACGCGGCTGCTCGGCCGTCCGGTGACGCTGTTGCGCGGGCGGGAGGCGGTGCGGTTCTTCTACGAGGGCGGCCGCTTCGGCCGCGCCGGCGCCCTGCCGATGTCGGTGCTCACCGTGCTGCAGGATCTGGGCAGCGTGCAGACACTGGAGGGGGAGGCGCACGCCCGGCGCAAGGAGCTCTTCCTCGATCTCGCGACGGGTCCGTCGGGGGCGGCGCTGGTGGCGGCGTTCGAGCGCGAGTTGCTGGCCGAGGCGTTGTCCGGACGCGCCGCCAGCGACATCCGGGCGATCGACCTCTTCAACACCGTGCTCACCCGCGCCGTCTGCACCTGGGCGGGCTTGCCGGAGGCGGTTGCGCGCGAGTTCGAGCGCACGGGGGTGCTGGCGCAGATGGTGGAGGCGGCCGGCTCGTTCGGCGTCTACAACCGCGTCGTCCGCCTCCGCCGCCGCCGGGCCGAGCGGATGCTCGCAGACGCCGTCATCGCCGAACGGGCCGTGCCCTCCGCCACGCCGGGGTCGCCCTTCGCGGTCGTGGCGGGCTATGCGGAGCCGGATCCGCTCACGCCGGAGGTCGCGGCGGTGGAGCTGCTCAACCTCCTCCGCCCGACCGTCGCCGTCAGCCGCTTCGTCACGTTCGCCGTGCACGCGCTGCACCGGCACACCGGCTGGCGGGCGGCGCTGGCCGGGGGAGACGACGCGGCGGTGCGGTGGTTCGCGAACGAGGTGCGCCGCTTCTACCCGTTCTTCCCGGTCGTCGGTGGTCGGGCCACGCGCGCTCTCGAGGGGGTCGGCCTCTCGTGGCGGGAGGGCGACTGGGCCCTGCTCGATCTGTACGCGACCAACCACGACCCGGCGCTGTGGAGCACGCCCCGGCGGTTCCTGCCGCAGCGCTTCGAGGGCCTCGTGGTCGAGCCGAACACGCTCGTCCCGCAGGGCGGCGGCCGCTACCGGGAGGACCATCGCTGCCCCGGGGAGCCGGTGACGGTCGACCTGCTCGACGCGGGTCTCCGTCTGCTCACCCGGCGGCTGCGCTACGGGGTGCCGGAGCAGGATCTGCGGATCAGCCTCCGCCGCTTCCCCGCGCTGCCGGAGGACGGCATGGTCGTGAGCGGGCTGGCCCCGGTGTGAGCGGCCCGCGGATCGAGGCCGAGTACGTCCTGCCCCTGCGGTGGCACGACGACGCCGGGCTGGAGGAGCTGGCCGGCTACCTGACCCGGCTGGCCGCTGTGATCGATGTCACCGTCGTCGACGGGTCGGAGCCGGAGCGGTTCTCGGCGCACGCGCGCGCGTTCCCGGCGGGCGTGCGCCACCTCCCCGTGCAGCCGTGGCCCGGGCGCAACGGCAAGGTCGCGGGCGTGATGACCGGGGTGCGGGAGGCGCGGCACGAGCGGATCGTGCTGGCCGACGACGACGTGCGTTACACCGCCGAGGCACTACGGGCGGTGGTGGGGAGGCTGGACGAGGCCGGCGGGGCCGATCTGGTCCGGCCGCAGAACGTCTTCGACCCCGCGCCGTGGCACGCGCGCTGGGACACCGGCCGCAGCCTTCTGAACCGCGCGTTCGGGCACGACTACCCCGGGACGTTCGCGCTGCGTCGCTTGCTGCTGCTGGGCGCGGGAGGCTACGACGGCGACGTCCTGTTCGAGAACCTCGAGCTGCTGCGCACGGTGGAGGCGGCGGGCGGGCGCATCCGCGACGCCGACGACGTGTACGTGCCGAGGCGTCCGCCGACGGCGCGGCACTTCCTCGGGCAGCGGGTGCGGCAGGCGTACGACGACTTCGCGCAACCGGTGCGGCTGGCGGCCGAGCTGGCCGTGCTGCCGGCGGTGGCGGCGGCGAGCGCCCGGCGCCGGGCGCGGTGGCGGGGCGTCGCCGCCGGGCTGGTGATCGCGACGGCGGAGGTCGGACGGCGGCGGGCGGGAGGCGCGCGCGTCTTCCCGTGGACGGCCGCCCTCTGGGCGCCGCTCTGGCTCGCCGAGCGCGCGGTCTGCGTGTGGCTGGCGGCGGGCGCGCGCCAGAGCCGCCGCGTGCGCGACACCCACCGCCCCCGCCCC
>NZ_JBPGXM010000107.1:0-13803 GCF_056755495.1 Leifsonia sp. KNZ12-8B | reverse complement strand
CCCCCCCCCCCCCCCCCCTTCCCCCCCCCCCCCGCCCCCCCCCCGGGGCCCCCCAGGACGAGGTAGGCGGCGACGTCCTCCGGGTCGTCGGTCGCACGCAGCGCGGTCGCGGTGAACAGCTCCTCCAGCAGCCGCTCGTCGCCGACCGTGACCATGAGGATGCGCAGCAGCGGGAGTGCCCGCGTCACGTCCGGCGCCTCCTGCCACTCCCGGCGCAGCGCGGCGATCCGCGACCGCAGCCGCTCGGTGAGCAGGGTGATGGAGGCCGGGAGCCGGGGGTCGGGCGGGTCCAGTTCGCGCCAGGGGCCCTGCCACCACACCGGGTCGGCATCGACGACCTCCGGCGTGCCGCCCGGGTCGCCGAGCCGCGCCTCCACCTCGCCCGCCACGGCGGCGCGGTCGTAGGTGCCGAGGCCGGCGAGCAGCGCGCGGGAGAGCACGGGCGGCGAGACGACGACGGTCCTGTCGTCGTCGAGCGGCGACGTGACGACCCGGCCCGCCGTGACCAGGGCGCCGAGCGCCGCGGCGCCGACCAGCTCGCGGGCGCTGTCCAGCGGGACGGCGCCGCACCACGCCAGCAGCCGCAGCCCGCGCACGTGCTCCTCGGGCAGCAGGGACAGGAAGGCGCCGGGGAGGTCGGCCAGCTCGTGGTCCTCCGGGATGCCGGAGCCGCTCCACACGCCGTCGGCCCTCGCCACGCGCCCCGAGCGCACCGCGGCCTCGAGCAGCAGCAGCGCGGCGCGCGGATTGCCGCCGGTGCCGGTCGTCAGGTCGGCGACCAGGCTCGACTCCACGGTTCCGCCGGTGTGCTCGGCCAGCAGCTCGGTCATCGCGCGGATGCCGAGCGGCGGAACCTCCACGCGCGAGACGGCCAGGCCCAGCTCGCGCGCGGCGAACGCCGCGCCCTCACCTCCCGAGACGACCAGCGCGACCCGGGCGCCCGTGGTCTGCGCGGCGGCGAGCAGCAGGCCGAGGGAGGCGCGATCCGTCTCCTGCACGTCGTCCAGCAGCAGCAGCGGGCGGTGACCGTCGAGCGCCCTCGTGAGCCAGCCGAGCACGTCAGCGGGCGCGGGCCGCGCCTCCAGGTCGGTCAGGAACCCCGGCAGCGGATGGAGGGTCGCGAAGGGCAGCTCGCGCGTCGCCCGTCGCGCGCGCACCAGCAGCGCCGGCCGGCCGGCGTCGTGCGCGCCGCGCGCCAGGTCGGCGAGAACGCGCGACCGGCCGCTCCCGGTGTCGCCCGCCACCACGACGTCGAATCCCGCGTCGAGCCGCTGCCGGGCGGCGTCGAGCACGGCTGAATGAACGGCCACCACGTCCTCCATCCCCGTGGCGGCGCCGGGTGCACGCCGCCGATGGCCGCAGTCTAGCCAGGGCGGGGCGGCGCTCGGCTAGCGCTTTGGACGGCTCCGGAGGGCGGCGATCAGGGGCGGACGAGCGACTTGATCGCGCGGCGCTCGTCCATCGCGGCGTACGCCTCGGCGATGTCGCGCAGCGGCAGCTCGAGGTCGAAGACGCGACCGGGCTGGATGGCGCCGGACCAGACGTCCTGGAGCAGCTCCTCCACGTAGTTGCGCACGGGGGCGACGCCGCCGTTGACGCCGATGTTGCCGTTGAACAGCGGGCGCACCGGCAGCTCGGGCCCGCCGTTCGGCACGCCGACGTAGCCGACCATGCCGCCGGGGCGGGCCGAGCGGATGGCCTGGTCCATCGACTCCTTGGTTCCGACGGCCTCCAGCACGCAGTCCGCTCCGATGCCGTCGAAGAGCGCCTTCACCGCGGCCACGCCCGCGTCGCCGCGCTCGGCGACGATGTCGGTCGCGCCGAACTCGCGGGCGAGCCGCTGGCGGGACTCGTGCCGCGACATGGCGACGATGCGGGAGGCGCCGAGCCGTGCCGAGGCGAGCACGGCGCACAGGCCAACGGCGCCGTCGCCGACGACCACGACGGTGCTGCCCTCGGTGACGCCGGCCGAGACGGCGGCGTGGTGCCCGGTCCCCATCACGTCCGACAGGGTGAGGAGGCTCGGGATGAGCTCGTCGCGCGGGTACTCGGGCGTCGCGACCAGCGACCCGTCGGCGTGCGGCACCCGCACGCGTTCGCCCTGGCCGCCGTCCGCGTAGCCGCCGAGCTGGTCGTTCGCGCCCCACCAGCCGCCGTGCAGGCAGGAGGTGCTGACGCCGTTGCGGCAGTTGACGCAGGTCATGTCGCAGTCGTAGAACGGCGCGATGACGAAGTCGCCGGGCGCGATGGTGCGCACATCGGGGCCGACGGCCTCGACCACGCCGACGAACTCGTGCCCGATGCGGCGGGGCTTCGGGGTCGGCGTCACGCCGCGGTAGCCCCACAGGTCGGAGCCGCACACGCAGGCGGCCACGACGCGGACGATCGCGTCGCCTCCGGTGGACAGGACGGGGTCGGGGACGTCTTCGAGGCGCACGTCGCGCTCTCCGTGGAGGACGGTGGCAAGCATGCTCTCAGGCTACGCCCGGCGGAGGCGGCGCCTGACCGCGAGCGCGAGGCCGGCGGCGAGCAGCGCGGCGGCCAGGAGCGCGAGCGCGGAGACGTCGAGGCCGGTGGACGCGAGGCCGCCCGGTGCGGACCCGGCCGCGGACGAGCCGCCCGCGCCTGCGCCTGTTCCCGAGCCCGTGCCTGTTCCCGAGCCAGCGCCTCCTCCCGAGCCCGCGCCTCCTCCGGTCGACGGCCCGGGCGCCGCCGGCAGCACGATGCCGCTGCGCAGCTCGCGAACCGAGCCGTCCGGCGCCGTGCCGATCGCGAGCAGGGTGTGGGCGCCGGTGTAACCGGCCGGGATGACCACGGTCGCCGTCGCGGTGCCCTGCGCGTCCGCGGTGACCACGGCCAGCACGACCGGCGAGGAGTAGATGCCGAAGGTCACCGGCGAGAGCGGCGCGAAGCCGGTCGCGACGAGCGTCACCGTCTGGCCGGGCGCCGGGTTCGCCGGGACTCCGCCGAGCGGGCCGTCCGCCTCCGGGACCAGCGGCGGCAGCGGGAGCACGGCCGCGTCGGACACGGTGATCGTGAGGGTCTGCGTCACGTCGGGCATGCCGGGCGCCGACGCTGTCAGGGTGACCGGGTAGCTGCCGGCGGGCACCGTCGTGGCGCCCGTGATGGTCGCCGTGCCGTCCGCGCCGGGCGTGAGCACCAGGCCGCCCGGGAGGCCGCCGCTGAGCGAGACGCCCGACACCGCCGGGAAGGCGTGGGCGGTCGTGATCGCGGCCAGCACCTCCACACCCCGCGTCACGGCGAGGGTGCCGGGGCTCGTGAAGGCCGTCGCCTCGGTCACGGTCAGGGTGAAGGCCTGCGTGGTCGCCGGGGCGGCGCCGTTCGAGGCGGAGATGGTGATGGCGTAGTCGCCGCCGGTGCCGGCCGCCGGGGTCCCGCCGAGCACGGCGGTCCCGTCGCCCCGGTCGGTGAAGGTCACACCGGCCGGGAGCGCGCCGGAGCGGGTCAGCGCGACCGCCGCGGGCCAGCCTCCCGAGGTCGTCACGACGAACTGCCCCGAGGTGCCGGCGACGAAGGTGGCGGCGGCGCCGCTCGTGATGGCCGTGGGCTCGGTCACCGTCAGCACGAAGCTCTGCGCGGCGTCCGGCTGGAAGCCGTTGGCCGCCCGCAGCGTGAACGGGTACGCGCCTCCCGAGCCGGCCGGAGCGGTGCCGGAGAGCACGCCGGTGCCGTCGCCGTGGTCGGTCAGGGTCAGCCATGCCGGGAGCCCGGCGCCGGTGAGCGTCGCGGCGGGGTACCCCGTCGTGGTCACCGCGAACGAGAGGGCAGCGCCGGCGGCGACCGTCGCTCCGGCCGCGCTGGTGAAGCCGGGAGCGGTGCCCACCGTCAGCCCGGCCGCCATCGTCGTGGCCGTCCCGGCGGTGCTGCTGAACACGGCCCGGTAGAGCGTGCCGTCGTCCTGCTGCGCCGCGGTGAACGAGAGGGTGACGGCGGTGGCACCCGCGATGTCGCTGAACGACGTTCCGCCGTTCGTCGACCGCTGCCACTGGACGGTCGGCGCCGGGAACCCGGACGCCGCGGCGGTGAACGACGCCGTCGTCCCGGCGTGCACGACCTGGTCGGCGGGGGCGAGGGTGACGGCGGGAGCCTCCGCCACGGTGAGCGTCAGCGTTCCGGTCGCGCTCGGCGAGGGGCCGTTCGTGGCCGTCACCGTGACGGTCGTCGAACCGCCCGGACCGGTCGGCGTGCCGGAGATCGCGGCGGTGCCGTCTCCGTTGTCGGTGAAGGTGAGCCCGGCCGGCAGCGTCCCCGTGAGCGAGAGGGCAGCGACGGGGTAGCCGGTCGTCGTGATCGGGAAGCTGAACGCGGTCCCGACGCGCGCGGCCCCCACCCAGCCGTTGGTGAAGGCCGGCGCCTGCTGCACCGTGAGCGAGAAGGTCTGCGTCGCGGGAGCGCCCTGGCCGTTGGCGGCCGTGAACGTCAGCGTTCCCTGGCCGCCCGTGCCGACCGCGGGGGTGCCCGCAATGGTGGCCGTGCCGTCGCCGTTGTCGGTGAAGGTGAGGCCGCTGGGCAGGGCGCCGGTCCGCGTGATCGTCGGGGCGGGGCGTCCAGAGGCGGTGACCGTGAAGCTGCCCGCTGCTCCCGCGGTGAAGGTCGCGGAGGCGGCGCTGGTGAACGCGGGCGCCGCCGTCATCGCGTACGTGAGCGTCTGCTGCGCAGGGGTGCCGACGCCGTTGGCCGCCGTCACGGTGATCGGGTAGTCCCTGGCCGCCCCGGTCGGCGTGCCGGCGATCGTGGCCGTGCCGTTCCCGTTGTCGACGAACGTCACCCCGGTGGGCAGCGCGCCGACGGCGGTGAGCGTCGGCGTGGGGTACCCGGTCGTGGTGACCGTGAACGACCCCGGCACGCCGAGGGTGCCGGATGCGGTCGGGCCGGAGGTGATCGCGGGGGCGGCCGTGACGGGCACGTTCGTCGTGACGCGCGCCTGATCGAGGGCGGCCGTCACGGTCGCCGTTCCCACGGTCGTGGCGGTGAAAGTGGTGGAGGCCGTCCCGGTGGCGAGGGAGGTCGTGGCCGGCGTCACGGAGCCGCCCGTCGCCGTCCACGTCACAGGGACGTTCGCGAACGCCCCGAGCGACCCGGCCGGCACGGGGTTCCCGCCGAGGTCGCGGAGGGTGACGCTGACGGTCGTCGCCGGCGAGTCGGGCAGGGCGACCTGCGCCGGCGCGGCCGCGGGGATCAGTCTCAGGTACTGCGAGGACGACGCCCCGCTCACGGCGTCGCAGCCGCCAGCGGCCGGAGGGCCGGAGCAGCCCCACCAGGTGCGGGACATGTCCGCCGAGCCCGAGAGCAGGCGTACTGCGGGTGCGGTGTTCCTCGTCACGCGGTTGTAGGAGCCGAGGAGGGAGCCGGCGCTCACCTCGATCGCCGAGGGCGACCCCGCGGTCGTGGTGTTGCTGTCGAAGACGGTCCCGGTGACGCTGAGCGAGCCTCCGTCCAGCCAGAGTCCCGAGGCGTGGAAGAGCCCGGTGCCGGATGCCGTGTTCGCGGTGAAGACCGAGTCGCTGATGCTCATGGTGGCGGCCGCGAAGGCCCCGTTCACGGCCACCGCCGAGCCTCCTGTCGTACCGGCCGAGCTCGCGACGGCTGTGTTGGCCTCGAAGGTGCTGTTCGAGATGGCGAGGCTCTGCGCCCCGCCGGCCGCCGACTGGTAGTACACCGCCCCGCCCGAGCTGGTTCCCGAGCTGTTGCCGCGGAAGACCGTGCGGTCGATCGTCAGCGAACCCCCGATGAACTGCACCGCTCCGCCCGGGCGGTTGGTGGCGGTGGAGGCGGTGTTGGCCCGGTTGTCGATGAACGCCGAGTCCCTGATGGTCAGCGTGTCTGGTGCGCTCGCCCCCGGCCCCGAGCCGCCGATGATCGCGGCGCCGCCGAACGTGTTGTCGACAGCGTCCGAGATGGTCACGCCGCTGATGCTGACGGCGATCCCTCCCATCAGGTCGTGATCGAGGTCGAAGACCTGCTGGGTGCCGCCGCCCGAGATGGTGACCGCGGAGGCGCCGGCGCCGGCGATGGTGATGTTCGTCCCCGGCGTGCGCCCCACGGGGATCGGGCCGCGGGTCAGCGTGTACGCCCCGGGCGGGATGCTCACGGTGGTCGTGTCACCGGCGTTGGACGCGGCGCACAGGGCGTCGCGGATGCTGACGGGCGGCGCGACCGCAGTGGCGCCGCTGCCGCAGACGCCCGCGTCGCTGTCCGCGGTGGTCGTGACGGTGATGCTCCCGGTCGCCTGGGCGGGCGCCGCCACTCCCGCCAGGGAGGCGACGACGGCGAGGGAGACGACGAGGGCGGCCGGGATGAGACGGCGCCGGAGCGATGACGGCATGCGGTGGGCAGGCTTCCGGTGAGGATTCGGGTCGGGTGGAGGTGCGATCGTGCTGCCGTCGCTGGTTCGGGCGCGCGCGAGAAGGTGCGAGTGATCCGATGCTACTGGTGATGGAAATCCGGCGTTGTCCCCTTTGTGCGGGCCAGACCTGCGGCCGCGGGATGCCCTAGGCTCTGTCCATCCCCCGCCCGAGGAAGGACCGCCGTGCCCGAGGTGTCCCGCCGTACCGTGATGGCCTCCGTGCTGGGCGGGCTCGGTGTCGCCGTCGTCGCCCCGGCGGCTCCCGCGATCGCCGGAGCCGGAAGCGGCGCCGCCCACCCGGCCGCGACGACGCCGACCGTGACCAGCGGCACCCCGGCGGAGGCCGTGGTCCCGGTCCGCTCCCACTTCACCGCCGCGATCGGCCGCCCCTTCCGCGCGATCGACGGGGAGCGCACCATCGACGTGCGGCTCGCGAGCGTCGACGACCTGGACCCGGGAAGCGCCGGGGACGAGCACCGGTTCGCGCTGCGGTTCACCGCGTCCGGCTTCGAGGCCGCGGACGGCATCTACACACTGCGCCGCGCGGGCGCACCCGACCTCACGCTCTACCTGACCGCGATCGGACCGCGCGGACTGACCCGCACACTGCAGGCCGTCGTGAACCGGACCGCCTGATGCCCGTGCGGACCATCGCCCTGCGCCCGGCCACCGCCTTCGACGAGCCCTTCCTGCGCCGGGTCTTCGAGGAGGCGCGACGCGAGGAGTTCCCCGGGGTCCCCGCCGCCGACCTCGAGCCCCTCCTCGCGCTGCAATACCGCGCCCACTCCGCCGACCGCGAGGCGCGCTATCCCGATGCGGAGGTCTCGGTGATCCTCGACGGCGGCGAGCCCGTCGGGACGGTCACCGTGCAGCGCGCGGAGGACCGCCTCCACCTCGTCGACCTCGCGGTCGTCGCCGAGCATCGCGGAGCAGGCGTGGCGACGGCCGTGCTGGCCGACCTGCTGGGTTCGGCCGACCACGTGACGCTCACGGTGTGGGCGCTGAACACCGCCGCCCGGCGGCTGTACGAGCGGCATGGCTTCACCGTGATCGCCGAGCAGTTCGGCTACGTGCTGATGGCGACGGAGGCGGACGGATGACGAAGGAGCAGCACTGATGGCGGAGCCGTACCTCGGCGAGATCCGGATGTTCGCCGGCACGTTCGCGCCCGTCGGCTGGGCCTTCTGCGCAGGGCAGACCCTGGCGATCCAGCAGAACCAGGCACTGTTCTCGCTGCTCGGCACGACCTACGGCGGCGACGGCACTGTCACATTCCAGCTGCCGGATCTGCGCGGCCGCTTCCCGCTGCATCAGGACCAGTACGCGGCGGGCGGGCGTCCGTACTATCCAGGCCAGCCCGACGGCCAGGCAGCGGTGACCCTGACAATCGCACAGCTCCCGGCTCACAGCCACCCCGTCCGGGCCGGCGGCGCTGCGACCAGCCCGAACGCCGTGGGCGCCTATCCCGCCGCGTGGGCCGACAACCCATACACGACCGACGGAGCGGCACCGGCCGCCGCGATGTCGCCCTTGGAGGCGCAGCCCGAGGGACGCTCGCAGCCGCACGAGAACCGCCAGCCGTTCCTCGCCGTGAACTTCATCATCGCCCTCCAGGGCGACTTCCCGCCGAGAGAGGACTGAGCGTGGCCGAACCCTACGTCGGCGAGATCCGGCTCGCCGCCCTGACCTATCCGCCCTCCGGGTGGGCCCTCTGCGACGGACAGGCGATCCCCCTCGAGCAGAACCAGGCGCTGTACACGCTGCTGGGCACCCGCTTCGGGGGCGACGGCGTCACCACCTTCTGCCTTCCCGACCTCCGCGGACGGGTGCCGCTCGGTGTGGACAACCTCACCGGGCGGTACCTCCTCGGCCAGTCCGGTGGCGAGGCCGAGCACCGGCTGATCGCTCCGGAGATGCCCGCGCACGGCCACGGCATGGCAGCGGCCGTGTCGGCCACCACCGCGAACCCGTCCGGGGCGCTGCTCGCCCAGCCGGGCAAGGCGGCGTTCGCGCCGCAGGCGTCCACCACCATGGCGGCGGGGACGGTCGCCGCAGCGGGTGCCTCGCAACCGCACAGCAACCTGGCGCCGTCGCTGACGATCTCGTTCATCATCGCCCTGCAGGGCATCTACCCGAACTTCGGATGAGGCAGAAGTGAGCGACTACTACATCGGCGAGATCCGCCTGGTGGCCTTCGACCGGCCCCCCAAGAACTGGGCGTTCTGCCAGGGCCAGACCATGATGATCCAGCAGTACAGCCCGCTCTTCTCGCTCATCGGCACGACGTACGGCGGCGACGGCGTCACCACCTTCAACCTGCCGGACCTGCGCGGCATCACGCCGCTGGCCCCTGACGACCGAAGCGGTCTGCCGCTGGGGGCGCGTGGGGGCGCCGAGCAGGTCGCGCTCACGAGCGCGCAACTGCCGGCGCACACGCACGGCATGACGGCCAGCACCGCCGCCGGCACGACGCCGTCGCCGCAGGACGCCCGCTTCGCGGCGCCGCGGGTGGGCCGCGCCGCGCAGCCCGCCTACGGCGGTACGCCGTCGGTGGCGATGGCGGGCGATGCGCTCGGGACGACCGGCGGCTCGCAGCCGCACAACAACCTCCAGCCCTACCTCGCGCTGAACTTCATCATCGCCCTGACCGGGCTGTACCCGTCCCGCGGCTGACCGCCGCGGGACGGGGTCTCGTTCGCCTACTCCCGCACCGCCCCCACGGTGAGCCGATCGCCGCTCGGGTCGAGGTCGACCCGCACCAGGTCGCCGTCGCGGATCTCGCCCGCGAGCAGCGCCGTCGCCAGCCGGTCGTCGATCTCGCGCTGCATCAGGCGGCGGAGCGGGCGTGCGCCGTAGATCGGGTCGTAGCCGCGCTCGGCCAGCCAGCGGCGCGCGTCCGGGGTGACCGCCAGCTCCAGCCGGCGCTCCTCCAGACGGCGGACCAGCCGGTCGATGTTGAGCTCCACGATCTCGCCGAGCTCCTCCTGGCTGAGCGCCGAGAACACGACGATGTCGTCGAGACGGTTCACGAACTCCGGCTTGAAGGCCTGCCGCACCTGCTGGAGCACAGCCTCCTCCCGCTCCACCTCGTTCAGCGACGGGTCGACCAGGAACTGGCTGCCCAGGTTGGAGGTCAGGATCAGGATCGTGTTCCGGAAGTCGACCGTGCGGCCCTGGCCGTCGGTGAGCCGGCCATCGTCGAGCACCTGCAGGAGCACATCGAACACCTCGGGGTGCGCCTTCTCGACCTCGTCGAGCAGGATGACCGAGTACGGCCGGCGGCGCACCGCCTCCGTCAGCTGGCCGCCCTGCTCGTAGCCGACGTACCCGGGAGGCGCGCCGACGAGCCGCGAGACGGAGAACTTCTCCCCGTACTCGCTCATGTCGATGCGGACCATGGCCTTCTCGTCGTCGAACAGGAAGGCGGCGAGCGCCTTCGCCAGCTCGGTCTTGCCCACACCGGTGGGGCCGAGGAAGAGGAACGATCCGGTCGGCCGGTCGGGGTCGGAGATGCCGGCACGGGTGCGCCGCACGGCATCGGCGACCGCCTGCACGGCCTTCTTCTGGCCGATGATGCGGCGGCCCAGCTCGTGCTCGAGGTGCAGCAGCTTCTCGGTCTCGCCCTGCGTGAGCCGGTCCACCGGGATGCCGGTCCACGCGGCCACCACCGCGGCGATGTCGTCGGCCGTGACCTGCTCGTTCACCATGCGCGGGTGGTCGTGCTCGGCCTGCTCGGCCTCCGCCAGCTCGCGCTCGATGCTCGGGATGGTCTCGTACTCGATGCGCGAGGCCTCCTGGTAGCGGCCGTCGCGCAGGGCGAGGTCGCGCCGGGTCTTGGCCTCGTCGAGCTGGGAGCGGAGCTCGCCGACCCGGTTGAGCGACGCCTTCTCGGCGCGCCAGCGGGCCTGCAGCTCCTCCAGCTGCGCCTCCTGCTCGCGCAGGCGCTCCTGCAGCTGGGCGAGGCGCTCCTTCGAGGCCTCGTCCTTCTCCTTCTTGAGCGCGAACTCCTCGAGCTTCATGCGCTCGACCACGCGCTGGAGCGTGTCGATCTCGACCGGGGCCGAGTCGATCTCCATCTTGAGCCGGCTGGCGGCCTCGTCGATCAGGTCGATGGCCTTGTCCGGCAGCTGCCGCGCGGTGATGTACCGGTTGCTGAGGGAGGCCGCGGCGACCAGCGCCGAGTCCTCGATGGTGACGCCGTGGTGCGCCTCGTAGCGGCCCTTGAGCCCGCGCAGGATGGCGACCGTGTCCTCCACGCTCGGCTCGCCGACGTAGACCTGCTGGAAGCGCCGCTCCAGCGCCGCGTCCTTCTCGATGAACTCGCGGTACTCGTCGAGGGTGGTCGCGCCGATGAGCCGCAGCTCGCCGCGCGCCAGCATCGGCTTCAGCATGTTGGACGCCGCGACGGAGCCCTCGCCGCCGCCGGCGCCCATCAGGATGTGGAGCTCGTCCACGAACGTGATGATCTCGCCCTGGGCGTCGTTGATCTCCTTGAGGACGGCCTTCAGCCGCTCCTCGAACTGGCCGCGGTACATCGCGCCGGCGACCAGCGCGGAGAGATCGAGCGAGACGAGCTGCTTGCCCTTGAGCGAGTCGGCGACGTCGCCGGCCACGATGCGCTGGGCCAGCCCCTCCACGACGGCGGTCTTGCCGACGCCGGGCTCGCCGATGAGCACGGGGTTGTTCTTGGTGCGCCGGGTCAGCACCTGGCTGACGCGGCGGATCTCGGCGTCACGGCCGATGACGGGGTCGAGCTTGCCGCTCTTGGCGATCTCGGTGAGATTCACGCCGTACTGTTCGAGCGCGCTCTTGGCGTCCTCCTGCGTGGAGGGCGCGCCCTGCATGTTCGCCATAGGTGTCCTTTCCAACGGGGGCGAAGTTGAGTCTACTAAGCTCAACTTTCGTTGTGGAGAGGGTATTCCGCCGCAGGCGAACTTTTCCGGCGTCGGCAGCCGAGGCAGCGACGAGGGCGCCCGCCCGTGGCGGCGCACCCTCGTCGGCCTGCTCTTGTCGGCCTGCTCTCGTCGGCCTGCTCTCGTCGGTCTGCTCAGAGAGCCGAGATCCCCGCGGTCGCGATCTCGAGGTCCTGCTCCGGGGTCCCGCCGCCGGAGCCGATCGCGCCGATCAGCGCGCCGGACTCATCGATGATCGGCAGGCCGCCGGCGATGAAGGCCAGGTGCTCGACGCTCGCGTCCGCGAGGGTGTGGAGCGGTGCGCCCGGCTGGATGGCCGCCGCGAGGTCGCCCGACGCGGCGCCGCCGAAGAAGATCGACGTGCGCGCCTTGGCGAAGCTCGACTCGATCGAGATCAGCGGGGCGCCGTCCTGACGGATCGAGGCGACCATGCGCGCGCCCGTGTCGAGGACGGTGATCGAGGACGGGACGCCGAGCTCGGTCGCCGTGGACTCCGCCGCCGCGATGATCCGCTGGGCCTGGCTGAGGGTGATGGACATTCGTTCTTCCTTTCATCGTCACCGGCGGGCGCCGGTGAGCGGGTCGGTGTGGTGGAGGGGCGCGTCGTCAGGCGCCCGGCTCGTCGGTCACGACGACCTTGCCGATGACGCGGCCGCTCTCGACCAGGCCGTGCGCCTCCCGGAGCGTCGCGGCGTCGATCGGACGAAGCACGGTGGTCGCCGTTGTCCGCAGCCGGCCGGCATCGACCAGGCGGCCGACGGACTGGAGGATGTGGTGTTGGCGGACCAGGTCCGGCGCCCGGTGGAGCGACCGCGCGAACATGAACTCCCAGTGCCAGCTCAGCGCCTTGGCCTTCAGCGACACGACGTCGACATGGGTGGGGTCGTCGATCGCCACGATCTGCCCGAACGGCCGCAGGATCGCCTCGTAGACCGGGAGCTGCCCCGCCGAGTTCGTGGTCAGGATCCACTCGACGCCGCCGGGAGCGACCGCGGCGACCTGGCCGACGAGGTCGCGGCGGTGATCGACGACCTCGTGGGCTCCGAGGTCGCGCACCCACGCCTCGCTCTCGGGCCGTGAGGCCGTCGCGATCACCCGCACGCCGGGCAGGAGCGCCCGCGCGAGCTGGATCGCCATCGAGCCGACGCCGCCGGCACCTCCCACGATCAGCAGCGTGCCGGTCGCGTCGGCGTCGATCCGCAGCTTGTCGAACAGGCTCTCCCAGGCGGTCAGCGCCGTCAGCGGCAGCGCGGCGGCCTCCGCCATCGAGAGCGACGCGGGCTTCGCGCCCACGATCCGCTCGTCGACCAGCTGCAGCGCCGCGTCGCTGCCGGGGCGGTCGATCGCACCGGCGTAGTACACCTCGTCGCCGGGCTGGAACAGTGTGACCTCCGCGCCGACCTCGCGCACGACGCCGGCGGCGTCGAAGCCGAGGATGCGCACACCGCCGTCCGGCTCGGAGCCGCTCCGCAGCTTCACGTCGACCGGGTTCACCGACACGGCCACGACCTCCACGAGCAGGTCATGGGGGCCGGGGACCGGCACCGGGATGGTCGTATCCACCAGGCTTCGGGCGTTCGTGACCGGCAGCGCGGCGATCTGGCCGACCGCGCGGACCTCGTTCATCTCTGTCATGGCAGCAGCATGCACGGCCGGCGGTGGTTACCCGCAAGGGCACCTGATTACCTCGCGGTAACCATGAAAGTCCCGGTCAGCGGCAATACCCGTTGGGTATCGATGGCTATGCTGGAGCCATGACCCTCGTCGAACGGTTCGTGGCCGACACGTGCGATCGCAACGACGTCTATGCGGCGGCCTGCCCGTGCCGCGAGATGCTCGACGTCCTGGCGAACAAGTGGTCCGCTCTCGCGATCGGCCTGCTCGAAGACGGGCCGCTGCGGTTCGGCGAGCTCCGGCGGGGTCTGCAGGGCATCAGTCCCAAGGTGCTGTCGGCGACCATGAAGAAGCTTGAGGAGGCCGGGCTCGTCGACCGCACGGTGTTCGCCGAGGTCCCACCCCGCGTCGAGTACTCGCTCACCCCGCTCGGCGTCGGCGCGTCGGCGCCGCTGCGGATGCTGCGCGACTGGGTCGACGAGAACGTCACCCGGCACTGAGCGAGCATCGTCCTCCGCGCCCCGCTGCGCAGTATCCTGTCCCACGATGATCGACCCGATGGATCTGCACGTCGTCCTGATGGACAGCGCGACCGCCGCCGCGCTCTCGCAGATCCTGCCGCTGCTGCTGCTGACCCTGATGGTGGAGCTGCGCCGGGTGGAGGTGCACCGCCGCGGACGCATCATGCTCACGCGCGCGCTGCTCGGGGCGTTCTTCCTCGTGTTCGGGGTGATCGAGACCATCCTGGTGCTGTCGATCGACGGCGCCCTCATCCCGTTCACCTGGGCCGACCTCGCCGCCGGCCTGGTCATCTTCGCGCTGCTGGCGCTGCTGTTCGTTCTTTCGCTGCTGGACTCGCCGAACTCGCGGCGGGGCCGGGATGGCAACGGCGGGCGCGGGCTGCGGGAG
>NZ_JBPGXM010000106.1:0-14030 GCF_056755495.1 Leifsonia sp. KNZ12-8B | reverse complement strand
CCCCCCCCCCCCCCCCTCGGCGGGTTGCGGCGGGGGTGCGGAGGGTGCGGCGGGTTGCGGCGGGGGTGCGGCGCCGCGGCTAGCGGCGGGCCAGGCGGGTCACGAGGCGGGCGGCCACCACACCCGTGAGCACCCAGGGGCCGAACACCAGGATGGGGTCCAGCCAGATGTGCTTGAGGTCGGCACGGTTGCGGCCCAGGCGCGACGAGACCGGGTGGTGCCCCGCCTCGGTGAGGATTCCCGATTCCGTCACGGGGTCGTCCGGACGCGTGGAGGCGAGGGAGCGCAGGTGGCTGCCGATCGCATCCACCCGGTCGCCGAGCACCAGCAGCATCCAGTGCATCGTCTGCCCCTCGCTGTACCGCGCGTAGGCGAACCGCTTGATCACGCCCGGCAGCCCGTGCAGCGGCTGTGCCGTGCCGAAGACCGGCGGCAGCATCTCGTGCTCGACCGAGCGCTCGCGGCCGCCCGATGGCTCCTGCCGGCTGGGGATCGTCCAGTGGACGCCCGGCGCCGGCTCGCCCTGGCCGTCGGGGCCGCGTCGCTCTCGCGGGTACGACGGCCGGTCGGCAGGGTCGCTGTCGACGCCCCAGCCGGGGATGCGTGCCCGCAGCTCCTCGGGCGAGTACTTCTTCTCATGCTGTGAGGCCGTGTACGGCATGTCTCCTCCTCGCGCTCACGCGCCCGGGACGACCAGCGTCTTGATGCAGTCGTCGAGCTTGTTCGAAAAGATGTGGTAGCCCTCTGCGATGTGCTCCAGGGGGACCCGGTGCGTGACGATCTCGCTGGGCTTGAGGTAGCCGTTGCGCACGTGCTCGAACAGCCGCGGCCACTGCCGCTTGACGGGGCACTGGTTGGTGCGCAGCGTGAGCCCCTTGTTCATGGCGTCCCCGAACTTGATGGAGCTGAACAGCGGGCCGTACGCGCCCATCACCGAGACGGTTCCGCCCTTGCGGACGGAGTCGATGGCCCAGTTGAGGGCGATCGGCGAGCCTCCCTGCAGCTTCAGCTTGGCGGCGGTGATGTGCTGGAGCACGGCGCCGTCGGCCTCCGCGCCCACCGCGTCGATCACCACGTCGGCGCCCAGCCCGTCGGTCGCGTGCTTCATCGTGCGGACGATGTCGCCCGCCTCGACGAAGTTGTACGTCTCGGCGTGCGCGAACTCCCGCGCCTTCTCGAGCCGGTAGTCGAGGTGGTCGACCACGATCACGCGGCCGGCGCCCATGAGCCAGGCGGAGGCGGCGGCGAACAGCCCGACGGGCCCGGCGCCGAAGACCAGGGCGGTGTCGCCCTCGACGATGTCGGCGAGCTGGGCGCCGAAGTAGCCGGTGGCGAGGGCGTCGGTCAGAAGAACCGCATCCTCGTCGGACATCCAGTCGGGGATGATCGACGGCCCCACATCGGCGAGCGGCACACGGACGTACTCGGCCTGGCCGCCGTCGTAGCCGCCGCAGGTGTGGGAGTAGCCGTAGATACCGCCGACCGCTGTCGCGTTCGGGTTCACGTTGTGGCAGTTGGAGTAGAGCCCGCGCACGCAGAAGTAGCACGAGCCGCAGAACACGTTGAACGGCACCATCACGCGGTCGCCGACCTTGAGGTTCTGCACGTCAGGACCGATCTCGTCGACAACGCCGATGAACTCGTGGCCGAACGTGTGCCCGATCCGGGTGTCCGGCATCATGCCGTGGTAGAGGTGCAGGTCCGAGCCGCAGATCGCGGCGAGCGTCACCCGCACGATCGCGTCCCCGGGATGCTCGATCCGCGGTCGGTCCTTCTCCTCGACCCGGACCTTGTACGGGCCGCGGTACACCATCGCTTTCATGTGGCCTCCTCCGCTCTCTGTGTCGTCTTCCTCGTTCTGGGTACGGCGCCGGACGACGACGACGCGGGCGGGCAACCGTATCCGGCCGCCCGCCCGCCTCGGACGCCTCGCGGTCAGGAGTCGCCCTGCACCCGCTCCCGGGCGCCCTGGGCCTCGTCCTTCACATCGCCGGCCCTGGCCTGCGCCTCGTCCTTGACGGTCGAGGCGGCGTCCTGCGCGGTCTCCTTGACCTGCTGGGCGGCCTGCTGCGCGGGCTCCTTGAGGTCTTCTGCGACCTGCTTCGCCACGCCGGCGGCCTCCTGCACCAGCGGCTGTGCTGCCTCCTTGACGCCGGCCGCGAGCTCCTGCTCCTTCTGGCTCGGCGGGATCAGGGAGGCGACGAGCGCGCCGACGCCGAAGGCGATGAGGCCGACGGCGAGCGGGTTGCCCTGCGCCTTGGCGACCACGCGGTGGCCGGCGTCGCCGATGGCGTCACCGGCGTCGCTCGCCACCTCGCCCGGCGAGCGGTGGCCGGTGCCGGAGTCGTCCGAGCCCATGACCCTCTCCGTCAGGGAGTGGAAGGCGCCTTTCACCTTGCGGGTCTGCCGGTCCACGATCTTGCTGGGGGTGACCTTGTCGGCCAGTGCGTCCACGTTGCCGCTCAGATCGCGGCGGGTGGCCTCGATGTCCGCGCGGATCACGTCGGGGTCGTCGCTCATCGGTTCTCCTCATTTCGCTTGATGGTGTCTGGGAATTCTTTGACGGTCTCCACGGTCTGCGGTGCGCCCTTCACCTGCTCCAGCTGCTTGCGCCCCACGAGGTAGAGCACGAGAGCGACGATGGCCCAGATGATCGCGACGATCACCGCGGACCAGGCGTTGCCGACCAGGTAGCCGAGCGCCCACCACAGGGCGATCGACAGGAAGAAGACGGCCATGAGGCCGGCGTAACCCGCGCCGCCGAGGAGGCCGGCGCCCTTGCCCGCACGGGTGGCGGACTGCCGGATCTCGGCCTTGGCGAGCTCCATCTCCTGCCGGATCAGCGTCGACAGGTCACGGCTGACCTCGCCGAGCAGCTCGCCCAGGGAGGCGTTCGCGGCCCGCTGTTCGGAGGGGGTGGGCTGGTCCGTCATCGTCGGCCTCCATCGAGACCGGTGCCGCCGACACCCGGGCCATCGAGGCCGGTGTCGTCGAGCCCGGTGGAGCCGCTGCCCGTCCTGGTGAACCCGCCCGGCTCGGTGTAGATGCCGGTGTCGGCGACGCCCGGGCCTGCAGCGCCGGGGGCGCCGAAGCCGGTGTCACCCACGCCGCCGACCCTGCCGGTCTCATCGAAACCGGTCGTCGGGGTGGCGGTCGTCGGGGTGGTGTAGGCGGTGGTCGGTGTCGTGGGCGTCGTGTCGCGGGACCCGGTGGTGCCGGAGCCGCTTCCGCTGTCCGATGCCCCCGCTGCGAGCGAGCGGCCGAGGCGGCCGACGAGCGCGCCGGCGACAGCCGCGACGGCGATGAACGTGCCCGGGTTGCGGCGGGCGTACGACTTCACCTCGTTCAGCAGGGAGCCGGGGTCGCGGGCGCCGAGCCATTCTGCGACCGAGGACGTGCGGTCGGCGGCCTGGCGGACGAGGTCGCTGGCGATGCCGTTGGACTCCGATGCCCCCGCCATCTGACGCAGCTCGTCGCTGACCGAGCGGAGTCCGCCCGCCACGCGCTCCTGCTGCTGGGCGGCCTGGTCGCGCAGCTCGCGCTGGGACTGGTGATACAGGTCGCGGACCTGCGTCTTCGCCTCGCCCGCGACGTTCTGCGCCTGCTCCTTGGCGACGCCCGCGACATCGCGTCCGGCGTCCGCGGCGGTCCCCGCGACGTTCTTCGCCTCGTCGCGGACCTGGCCGACGCCACCGGACTCGGTCCGGTGAGACGCATCCACCTGGCTGTCGTAGATCGGCGTCGTGGTGGACGGGTCGTCTGACATGGTCATGGTGCCTCCGTTTCGTTCGCGGGATGACCCGCGTTGCGAGTGGTTCGCGTGGTTGCACCGCACACTGAACCGCCAGGATGGAGGCGGCTGCAGTCATTGACATCCGGGAGGCGAGGGCGGATAACTCGTTCCAGAGGTGTGCTCAGCACGAGCCGCGGTTCGCGTTCGCGCAGCGGATACCTAGGCAGATGAACGAGTTGTGCGACCGCCGGGGACGGCGTATGACGGAGCGGTGACCCTCGATGAACGCCCCGCCCCCGTCTCTCCGGGCCCCCGCTACGACTACGGCGGCTACCACGTCCGCATCGAGCCGACGGGCGGCTCGCCCGCGCGCTGGCGGGTGGTGGACGACGAGGAGCGCTACTTCGGCGAGCTGGCGACGGCGGAGCCGGTGAAGGGCGAGCCCGAGATCCACTTCGCCGCGCACTTCCCGGACGAGGAGGACATCCCGCCGACGAAGATCGTGGCCGACTGGAGGGACGCGGTCGAGTTCCTGCTCGACGCAGGGGAGCACTGAGGCCGCCGCTCGCCCGATCCGTCGGAAGAATTTGACGCGTCGGAATTCTCCGACGTATTATCGGGGCATGTCCTCGGATGTCTTCGGCGCACTGGCCAACCCTGTGCGCCGCGCGATCCTCGCCTCCCTGCTGGAGGCTCCGCGCACCGTGACCGAGCTGGCCGAGGGTCAGCCCGTCGGCCGGCCGGCCGTGTCGGAGCACCTCCAGGTGCTCGTCCGGGCGGGCCTCGTCCGCGACGAGCGCCGCGGGCAGCACCGCGTCTACCACCTGGAAGGCGCGGCGCTGGCGGAGGCGGCGGAGTGGCTCCACCCCTTCGAGCGGTTCTGGCGGGGGCGCCTGCGTGCGCTGTCCGCGGTGCTGGACGAGACCGAGGCGACCACACCCTCCACGAGAACCACGGAAGGCCGGCCATGACCGACATCACCCCCGAGAACACCCACACCGCGGCCGCTGCGACGCCCGCCGCCATCGAGTGCGACGAGTTCCTGCCTCACCCGCCCGCGGCCGTGTGGCGTGCGCTCACCGAGCCCGCGCTGATCGAGAAGTGGTGGGCGGCGGCGAGCGAGGTCCGTCCGGAGGTCGGCCATCGCTTCACGCTCGACATGGATCAGTGGGGCACGCAGCAGTGCGAGGTCGTCGCGGTGGAGCCGGAGCGGCTGCTCGCGTACACCTTCGCGGAGGGAGTGCTCGACACGACCATCACCTGGACGCTGGTGCCCGAGGGCGCGGGCACCCGCCTCCTGCTGCGCCACGAGGGTTTCGACCTCGACACCCCGCTCGGCCGGCACGCGCTGGAGGGCATGGGCCACGGCTGGCCGCACGTCCTCCCGCGCATCGCGGCCGCTCTCGCCTAGCCGCCCGCCGCGAGCCGCCGAATACAGGAAAAACGTCCCGGATCGGGTCGATCCGGGACGTTTTTCGTGTACTCGCGGGCTGGCGGCCCGCTTAGGCCAGCGCGCCGATGGCGAAGCTGACGGCCCCCTGCTCGTCGACCTGGGCGTCCAGCACCTTGTCGTCGAGGACGACCGCCGCGGCCGGCTCGAGGAACAGGCGCGCGCCTCCCGACTCCACCACCTGATCGGCGGGCTCGGGGATCTCGGCGATCGCGGCGGCGAAGGCCGTCGCGTCCGGGTTGCTGCTGCTGATGCGCAGCCCCGCGTCCTCGACCGTGGACTGGTCGGTGAGGGTCTTGACGATCGTGCTGGCGTTCTCAGTGAGGGTGAGCATGCGCTCTCCTTCCGTTCGATTGCTCCAGGAGCCAGCCACGCTTCCGCACTCCGGGGAGGGTCGCAACCCCCGGTCCCGGCATTGCCAGGCAACGTCCATGGAGCGTTGATGCGCGGCTCAGCCTGCGCGGCTCAGCCTCCGAAGGCGGCGACCAGTTCGCGGTTGAACGCCGGGAGGTCGTCCGGCTTGCGCGAGCTCACGAGCGTGAACGGGCCGTCGTCGACCACGACCTCCTCGTCCTGCCAGGTCGCTCCCGCGTTGCGGTAGTCGGTCTGCAGGCTCGGCCAGCTGGTGAGGGTGCGGCCGCGCA
Organism: Leifsonia sp. KNZ12-8B; assembly: GCF_056755495.1. Classification (NCBI taxonomy): domain Bacteria; kingdom Bacillati; phylum Actinomycetota; class Actinomycetes; order Micrococcales; family Microbacteriaceae; genus Leifsonia; species Leifsonia sp. KNZ12-8B. The sequence goes on along the minus strand of NZ_JBPGXM010000106.1, from coordinate 8,203 downwards.
CGACGTCCGCCTCCACGAGCACCCAGCCGCCGTGGCAGATCACGGCGATCGGCTTGCCCGCGTCGGCGAACGCCTTCACCAGCGAGACCGCCTCGGGGAACGTGCGCACCTGGTCGCCGTTCGCGACGCCGCCCGGCAGGACCAGGCCGTCGTACGCGTCGGCGGAGGCGTCGGCCAGGGTCACGTCGACCTGGAAGGTGTCGGCCGGTGTGAGGTGGTTGAACGCCTGGACCTCGCCCTCGTCCTTCGAGATCAGCTTCGGGGTGCCTCCCGCGTCGGCGACCGCCTTCCACGGCTCCGTCAGCTCGGCCTGCTCGATGCCCTCCGGGCCCACCAGGAATGCGATGGTCTTTCCGTCGAGTGCCATGTGGTCTCCTTTCGTCCGGCCTCCATCGGTACGCCGATGGCGCGGCAGAATGAAGGGCATGGCGAGCATCCCCCAGGTCCCTCTCAACGACGGCGCGAGCATCCCGCAGCTGGGCTTCGGCGTGTACAAGATCCCCGAAGCAGAGACGGTGGAGGCGGTGCTCACGGCGCTGGAGGCCGGCTACCGGCATATCGACACGGCCGCGTTCTACGAGAACGAGCGCGGGGTCGGCGAGGCGGTGCGCCGCAGCGGGCTGGACCGGTCGGAGGTCTACGTCACCACGAAGGTGTGGTGGACCGAGAACGGGTACGACTCCGCGCTGCGGTCGTTCGACGCGAGCCTCGACCGGCTGGGCCTCGACACGGTGGACCTGTTCCTCATCCACTGGCCGGCGCCGAAGCACGACAGGTACGTCGACACCTGGCGCGCCCTGGAGCGGATCCGGGAGGAGGGCCGCGCCCGGTCGATCGGCGTCGCGAACTTCCACACGCACCACCTCGACCGGCTGGCCCGCGAGACGGACGTGGTGCCGGCGGTGAATCAGGTGGAGCTGCACCCGTGGCTCCCGCAGACCGAGGTGCGCCGGTACGACGCCGAGCACGGCATCGTCACGGAGGCCTGGTCGCCGCTGGCCCGCGGGCGGGTGCTGGGCGACGCGACGCTCGACCGGCTCGCGGCGAAGCACGGCGTCGCTCCCGCCCAGGTGGTCATCCGCTGGCAGCTGCAGCTGGGCAACGTCGTGATCCCGAAGTCGGCGACGCCGCAGCGCATCCGGGAGAACCTGGACGTGTTCGGCTTCGAGCTCGACGCGGACGACCTCGCCGCCATCGCCGCCCTCGAGACCGGCGAGCGTACCGGCAAGGACCCGGACGACCTCGGCTGACCCCGAAACGTGACCTGAGCTCACGACTCGCGCCGACCGGTGAGCTCATGTCACGACTCGCGCCGGGTGGTGAGCCCACGTCACGACTCGCGCCGGGTCACTCCCCGCTCGGGTGCGCCCCGATCACGTCGAGCAGCCACGCGAGCGAGAACGCGCGCTCGCGCCAGGCCGAGTACCTGCCGGAGACGCCGCCGTGGCCGGCCGCCATCTCGATCTTGAGCAGCGCGTCCGCGCTCGCGACGTCGCGCAGCCGCGCCACCCACTTCGCCGGCTCGACGTACAGCACGCGCGTGTCGTTGAGGCTCGTGACCGCGAGGATGCGCGGGTAGCGGGTGGGGTGGACGTTCTCGAGCGGGGAGTACGACTTCATGTAGTCGTAGACCTCGGGGTCGTGCAGGGGGTCGCCCCACTCGTCCCACTCGATCACCGTCAGCGGCAGCGACGGGTCGAGGATGGTCGTCAGCGGGTCCACGAACGGCACCTCGGCCAGGACGCCCGCGAACAGCCGCGGCGCGAGGTTCGCAACGGCGCCCATCAGCAGGCCGCCGGCGCTGCCGCCCTGCGCGGCGAGCCGGTCGGGCGTCGTCCAGCCCTCGTCGATCAGACGCTCGGCCGAGGCGACGAAGTCCGTGAAGCTGTTGCGCTTGTGCAGCTTCTTGCCGTGCTCGTACCAGAGCCGGCCGAGCTCGCCGCCGCCGCGCACGTGCGCGATGGCGAAGACGACGCCCCGGTCGAGCAGACTGAGCCGGGGGATGCTGAACGACGGGTCCATGCTCGCCTCGTACGACCCGTACCCGTACAGCACGAGCGGGGCCGGCTCGCCCGGCGTGACGAGGTCGCTGCGGTAGACGAGCGAGATCGGGATGCGGGTGCCGTCGGGAGCGGTCGCCCACTCCCTCCGCTGCTCGAACACCGACGGGTCGAACCCGCCGAGCACCGGCTGCTGCTTGCGCAGGGTCAGCTCGCCGGAGCGGACGTCGTAGTCGTACACGCTGGAGGGCGTGACGAAGCTGCCGTAGCCGAGCCGCAGGTGCGGCTGCGTCCACTCCGGGTTCCCGCCGACGCCGACGGTGAAGAGCTCCTCGTCGAAGTGCAGCTCGTGGAGGGTGTCGTCGTGGTCGTCGCCCTGCGGCACGCGCGCGACGGCGACCCGCGTCATCCCTTCGCGCCGGTACTCCAGGCTGACGAAGTCGCGGAAGGCGTCGACGCCCTCGATCCGCACGGCGGGATCGTGCGGCAGCAGCACGCGCCGCTCGCCCTGCGGGTCGGCGGCCGAGACGCTGACCAGCTCGAAGTTGACCGCGCCGTCGTTGTGGACGATGAGGAGGCGGTCGTGCCCGTTCGCGACCGCGTGCTCGACGTCGTACTCGACGCCCTCCGCGCGCGGCCAGACCACCGAGAAGTCGCCGGTCGGGTCGTCCGAGCGCAGCAACCAGGTCTCGCTGGTGATGTTGGAGCCCGCCTCGATGACGAGGAAGCTCCGGCTGCGGGTCATCCCGACGCCGATCCAGTAGCGCTCGTCTGGCTCGTGGAAGACCCGCACGTCCTGGGCGTCGTCGGGCCCGTTCCCCACGACGTGCCGCCACACCGTGTCGGGCCGCCAGGCGTCGTCGACGGTCGTGTAGAACACGTGCTCGCCGCTCGGGTCGAACAGCGCGCCGGCGCCCGTGCCCGCGATCTCGTCGGGGAAGACGGTGTCGTCGACCAGCGACCGCACGCGCAGCGTGTACCGCTCGTCGCCCTCGGTGTCGACGCCGAAGAGCAGCCGCGTGCCGTCGGCGCTCACGTCGAAGCTGCCGAGCGCGTAGAAGTCGTGCCCAGCGGCCTCCGCGTTGTCGTCGAGCAGCACCTGCTCGCCCGGCAGCCCGTTGCGCTGCGCCTCGTCGTCGAGCGCAGGCGGCTCCCAGTCGTCCGGCGACGCGATCGGCGCCCGGCAGTGGATGCCGTACTGCTTGCCCTCGACCGTCCGGGTGTAGTACCACCAGTCGCCCTCGCGGGTCGGGACGCTCAGATCGGTCTCGCGGGTGCGCCGCTTGATCTCGTCGAAGAGCTGCTCGCGCAGCACGGCGAGGTGCTCGGTGCGGGCGTTGGTGTACGCGTTCTCCTCGTGGAGGTGCGCGAGCACGGCCGGATCGTCCTTGTCGCGCAGCCACTCGTAGTCGTCGACCCAGACGTCCCCGTGGTGGACGCGTTCGGTCGGCTGCTTGGCGGTGACGGGAGGAGTGAGCATGGATTCAGGCTATCGGGGCGAGTCCGCGCGCGGGACGGGGCCGCACATCCGTGGAGAACGTGCGAGTAGGCGACGCCTGTGGATGGCTAGTGCGCCGCCGCCCCGAACGCCAGCAGCGCCGCCCCCGCGCGCCCGGCATCCCCGCCGAAGGCGCTCCGCACGACCCGCGGCCGCTCCCGCCAGGCCAGCCCGGCCGACATCCGCTCGGCGAGCGGCTCGAACAGCGCTGCACCCGCGTGCGAGACGCCGCCGCCCAGCACGATGACGCCCGGGTCGAGCAGGAGGGTGAGGATGTCGAGCCCCTGCGCCAGCACCGCGACCGCCTCCGACCAGATCCGGTCGGCCAGCGGGTCGGAGCCGAGCCGGGCGACGATCGCCCGGGTGCTCAGCGCCTCTCCGCCTGCGGCGCGGTAGCGGCGAGCGACTCCCGCGCCCGACATGTACACCTCGAGGCAGCCGCGCTGCCCGCAGGTGCACTGCTCTCCGCCCGGGACGACGGGGATGTGGCCGAACTCGCCCGCGGCGCCGGTCGCGCCGGTGATGGTGCCGCCCGCCGACACGAGGGCGGCGGCCACGCCGGTCCCGATGGGCACCAGCACCACGTCGTCCTCGCCCTGCGCCGCCCCGGAGGTGCGTTCTGCGAGTCCGGCCGCGCGCACGTCGTGGCCGACGGCGACGGGGAGACCCAGCCGGTCGCGCACGATGTCGAGCAGGGGCACGTCGCGCCAGCCCAGATTGGAGGCGTAGTGGACGAACCCGCGCGTCTCGTCGAGCATCCCCGGGGTGGCCACCCCGGCACCGACGACGTCGAGGCCGGCTGCGACCGCCGCATCGCGCAGCTCGGCGAGGAGATCGACCAGCGCCTCCAGGATCCCGTCGGACGGCGTCGCGCGGGTGGTCTCCGTCACGGCACGGCCGTCCTCGCTGACGACGGCGCCCTTCATCGCGGTGCCGCCGAGATCGACGGCGACGACGACCGGGCCGACGCCCGGGCCGGCGACAGGCTCTGACGCGGGAGAAGAACCGACATCGGGCGTTCCGACGGCGATCCCGCTCATGCCGCCACCTCGCCGACCGCGGCGACGACCGCGGCGACCACGGCCTCCGACGTCACCTCGCGCGTGCCGGCGTCGTAGACGCTCACCGCGCCCGCCGCGGCGCCCGCGCCCGCCGCGGCGCCCGCGCCCGCCGCGGCGCCCGCGCCCGCCGCGCTGCCCGCGCCCGCCGCCGCGCTCGGCACCGTCTCCATCGCCCGCAGGTGGATCTCGCGCACCCCGGTCCGCCGCACCACCTCGGCGGCGTTGGCGGGGCGCACGCCGCCGCCCGCGAGGATCGTCAGGCGGTCGCCGGCGCTGCGCACCAGCTCGGCCAGCCGCTCCGAGCCGTCGAGCGCGGTCGGTGCCCCGCCCGAGGTGAGGATGCGCGCGATGCCGAGCCCGGCGAGCACCTCCAGGGCTGCAGCCTGGTCGGGCACCTGGTCGAACGCCTTGTGGAACGTGACGGGCGCATCGCCGCAGGCCGCCACCAGCCGGGCGGTCGCCTGCTCGTCGACCGAACCGTCCGGGACCAGGGCGCCGATCACGAAGCCGAGTGCGACACCGTCGGGGCGCGGCAGGGAGCGGATGGCGCGGATGTCCGCGACCATCGCCTCCACCTCCTCCGGCGTGTACACGAAGTCGCCGGGCCGCTGACGCACGAGCACGTTGACGCCGATGCGGGTCGCGGCCAGGAAGGCTCCCGCGACGGTGCCGATGGAGGGGGTGATCCCTCCCTCGGAGAGCGCAGCGCACAGCTCGATGCGGTCGGCCCCCGCCCGCTCGGCCGCGCCGACGCCGGCGAGGTCGTCCAGGCAGATCTCGACGAGGGTCGTGTCGGCCGGCGTGCGCGACGGGAGGCCCGTCACGCCAGGCGCTCCAGCGCGGCGGCGAGGTCGCGGCCGACCTCGATCGCGCCGACCGGCACGCCGCCGCCCAGCACGGGCAGCTCGACCAGGGCCCGCGCCCCGGCGATCGGGGTGCCGAGCGCCTCCAGCACGCGGAGGGCGAGGAGGGTGGTCGCGCGCGGGCTGCCGTCGACGATCTTCATCGCGACCGCGGTGCCGTCGGGCGCCGCGACGCCGATCACGCCCTCCGCGCCGCCCTTGGCGAGGGCGCCGGGCACGGTCTCCATCAGGGTCGAGTTCTGGTGCCCGGTGCCGCCGACGTAGAAGGGGTGCTCGCGCATCGCATCGGCGACCGCGCGCTCCGGCGTGCCGGGCTCTGCCTGCACCAGGCGGCCGAAGGCGCGCGCGATGCCGCGGACCGTCGTGCCGAACAGGGGAGCGCCGCAGCCGTCGATCGCGTCCGCGCCGACCGGGACGCCGGTCACCTCCGCCATCGTCGCGCGGACGTGCTGCTGGAGCGGGTGCTGCGGGTCGAGGTACCCCTCGGTGGGCCAGCCGTTGGTCGCGGCGGCGAGCAGCATCGCCGCGTGTTTGCCGGAGCAGTTCATGCGCACGCGGGCGCGGGGCTCGCCGGCGCGGATCATCCGCTCGAACGTGCCCTCGTCCTCCGGCCGGTCGACCGGGCAGCCGAGCGCCTCGTCGTCGACGCCGGCGCGCTCCAGCAGCGCGCGGACCACGCGCACGTGCTCGTCCTCGCCGGTGTGGCTGCCCGCGGCGATCGCCAGCTCCGGGCCGGCCAGCTCGGCGCCGGCGGTCAGGCACGCGAGCGCCTGCAGCGGCTTCACCGTGCTGCGGGGGAGGATGACCGCGTCCGGGAGGCCCAGCTCCAGCACCGTGGCGCCCGACGGGTCGACCGCGACCAGGCTCCCGAAGTGCCGGCTCTCGATCAGGCCGGACCGCCGGACGGCCGCCAGCTCGGCGAGCTCCTCGACGGCGGGCAGGGGGGAGGCGGCGGTGCTAGGCATGCGGTGCTTTCGTGTTCTCGGTCGACCCGTGCTCGGTGAGCGCGGTGTCGTCGTCCCCGGCCGCCGGCAGGGCGGGCAGCACGGGCTGGGTGGAGGGGCGGCGCCGGCGCGGGCCGCGCTGCAGCCGCGACGCGAGGGCCGACAGGCTGCCGTTGACGATCAGGTAGATCACCGTGACCGCGACATAGGTGGGGATGAGCAGGTGCAGGTACGACGCGAGCACCTGGCCGCGGTACAGCAGCTCGGTCCAGGCCACGATGTATCCGAGCGAGGTGTCCTTCAGGAGGCTGACCAGCTGGGTCACGAGCGACGGCGTGACGTTGCGCAGCGCCTGCGGCAGCACGACGTGCCGCATCGCCTGCACAGGACGCAGGCCCAGGCTGAGCGCCGCCTCCCGCTGGCCCCGCGGCAGGCTGGCGATCCCCGCGCGGATGATCTCGGCGAAGACGGCCGAGTTGGCGATGGTCAGCGGCACGACCAGCTTCCAGATGGTCGGCAGGTTCACGCCGAGCTGCGGGAGGCCGAACAGCATCAGGTAGATCACCAGCAGCACCGGGACGGTCCTGGCGATCTCGATGTACAGCCCGCAGACGAACCGCAGCCAGCGCAGCCCGCTGATCCGGCCGAGCGCGAGCAGCACGCCGAGCGCGCCGCCGAGGACCGCGACCAGCGCGGCGGCCTGGAGGGTGCCCCAGAGCCCGTTCAGCAGGTACAGCCAGATCGACCACTGGGTGAAGGGCGCCCAGCGCTCCGGGGCGAGCTGGCCGTGCGAGGCGAACTGCCACAGCCCGGCGCCGAGCACGGCGACGATGACCAGGATGCTGACGATGGAGCCGACGGCGATGCGGCGGCGTCCACGCGGCCCTGGCACGTCATACATGAAGGCGGCCTCGTACCGGCGCCGGGGGCGGCGGGCGCGGGCGGGCGTCGGCCGGTCGGGGATGAGCTGCGCGGTCATCGGGCGATCGCCACCTTCCGCTCGACCCAGCCGGCGGCGAGGCCGATGGCGAGCGCGATCGCCATGTAGACGATGCCGGCGCTCGAGAAGATCAGGATGGGCTGGGCCGCGACGAGGTTGATCTTGTTCACCTCGGCGGTCAGCTCGACGACGCCGACGGCGGCCGCGAGCGCGGTGTTCATCGCGAGGGCGATCATGACGTTTCCGATCGGCTGGACCACCGCGCGCAGCGCCTGCGGCACGACGACGTACCGCAGCGACTGACCGAGCGTCAGGCCGAGGGCGCGCGACGCCTCCACCTGGCCGACGGGGACGGTGTTGACGCCGGAGCGCACGGCCTCGGCGACGTAGGCGGCCTCGTAGACCATCAGCACGATGGTGGCGGTCGGGGTCAGGGGGAGGAGCACGCCAGCATCGGGCAGCGCGAAGACGGCGAGCAGCAGCAGCGCCAGCAGCGGCACGTTGACGAAGAACTGGACGTACAGGAACGCCGCCGCACGCAGGACCGGGATCGGGCTCACGCGCGCGATCGTGATCAGCACGCCGAGCACGATGGCGCCGACGCCCGCGACGACGGCCATGAGCAGCGTCGTTCCGAGGGCCTGGGCCAGCGGCCCGAGGTTGTCGATCAGGGGGTTCATCGCTCACTCACTCGCGAAGGGCGTCGGGGGAAGAGGAGGGTGGGAGGCCGGGTGCGCGCGGGGGGGGCGTGGGGGGCGCGCCTGTGGGCCAAGCCGGGCGGGGGGGGGAGCGGACTCGGCGCCGGCCTGGCCCTGATCATCGGTAGCTCGGCTATTGGGGCGGCGCACAGCGGCGACGACACGGCTGCGGAGGTCGGAGAGGCGCAGACCGTCGCAG
>NZ_JBPGXM010000105.1:0-14044 GCF_056755495.1 Leifsonia sp. KNZ12-8B | reverse complement strand
GGGTGGGGTTTCCACCCCTTTCCCCAACCCCCCCCCCGCCCCACCGGGCCGGGGGGGGTGTGGCGTCACATCGTGCGCGACTACGCGTCGATCCGCGACCGGCTCAGATCGTCGGCGCCCGCGATGATGAACTCCTTGCGCGGGGCGACGTCGTTGCCCATCAGCAGTTCGAAAACGCGCGACGCGGACTCGGCGTCGGGCACCCGCACGCGGCGCAGCGTGCGGTGCGCGCGGTCCATCGTCGTGGTCGCCAGCTGGTCCGCGTCCATCTCGCCGAGACCCTTGTAGCGCTGGATCGGCTCCTGGTACTTCTTGCCGCGCTTCTTCAGGTCGGCGAGCACCGCCTGCAGCTCGGCCTCCGAGTACGTGTAGATCGTGTCGTTCGGCTTCGAGCCGGGGTTCACGACCACGACCCGGTGGAGGGGCGGGACCGCGGCGAAGACGCGTCCCTCCTCGATCATCGGCCGCATGTACCGGAAGAACAGCGTGAGCAGCAGCGTGCGGATGTGCGCGCCGTCGACATCCGCGTCGCTCATGATGATGACCTTGCCGTACCGCGCCGCCGACAGATCGAAGCTGCGGCCGGAGCCCGCGCCGATCACCTGGATGATCGCGGCGCACTCGGCGTTCGACAGCATGTCCGAGACCGACGCCTTCTGCACGTTCAGGATCTTGCCGCGGATGGGCAGCAGCGCCTGGTACTCGCTGTCGCGCGCGCGGCGGGCGGTGCCGAGGGCGGAGTCGCCCTCCACGATGAACAGCTCGCTGTTGGCCACGTCGTTCGAGCGGCAGTCCACGAGCTTGGCGGGGAGGGAGGAGGTCTCGAGCGCGTTCTTGCGGCGCTGGGTCTCCTTGTGGGCGCGCGCCGAGATGCGCGACTTCATCTCCGCGACGACCTTGTCGAGCACGAGCGCGGTCTGCGCCTTGTCGTCCCGCTTGGTGGAGGAGAAGCGCTCGCTCATGGCCTTCTGCACCACCTGCGCGACGATCGCACGCACGGCCGGGGTGCCCAGGATCTCCTTCGTCTGCCCCTCGAACTGCGGCTCCGGGAGGCGGACGGTCAGCACGGCGGTGAGGCCGGCCATGGCGTCGTCCTTCTCGAGCTTGTCGTTGCCCGCCTTCAGGCGGCGTGCGTTCTGCTCGACCTGCTGGCGGAGGAACTTCAGCAGTCCCTGGTCGAAGCCGGCCTGGTGGCTGCCGCCCTTCGGCGTGGCGATGATGTTCACGAAGCTGCGCATCACGGTCTCGTAGCCGGTGCCCCACCGCAGCGCGATGTCGACCTGGCAGTCGCGGCGCAGCTCGGTCGGCACCATCGCGCCGCTGTCCGAGAGCACGGGGACGGTCTCGGTGAAGTGGCCTTCGCCGGTCAGCCGCCAGGTGTCGGTGATCGGGCTGTCCGGCGCGAGGAAGTCGACGAACTCCGAGATGCCGCCCTGGTACTGGAAGGTGGTGGTCTCGCCCTCCGGCGTGCGCTTGTCGTCGATGGTGATCGCGATGCCCGGGACGAGGAACGCGGTCTGGCGCGCGCGCCCGATCAGGTCGTCCACGGAGAACGCCGCGCCCTTGGTGAAGATCTGCCGGTCGGCCCAGTAGCGGATCCGGGTGCCGGTCACGCCCTTCTTCACCTTGCCGACGACGCGGAGCTCGCTGCCGCTGACGAAGGGCGAGAAGGGGTTGTCGGGGCCGGGCGCACCGGTGGCGTCGTCGAAGATGCCCGGCTCGCCCCGGTGGAACGACATCGCGTACGTCTTGCCGTCGCGGTCGACCTCGACGTCGAGCCGCTCCGAGAGCGCGTTGACGACCGAGGCGCCGACGCCGTGCAGTCCGCCGGACGCGGCGTACGAGCCGCTGCCGAACTTGCCGCCCGCGTGCAGCTTGGTGAACACGACCTCCACGCCGGTCAGCCCGGTCTTGGGCTCCACGTCGACGGGGATGCCGCGGGCGCGGTCGACGACCTCCACGCTGTCGTCGGCGTGCAGGATCACGTCGATCGCGTCGCCGTGCCCTGCCAGCGCCTCGTCCACGGAGTTGTCGATGATCTCCCAGAGGCAGTGCATGAGCCCGCGCGAGTCCGTCGAGCCGATGTACATGCCGGGGCGCTTGCGCACCGCCTCCAGCCCCTCCAGCACCGAGAGGTGCCTGGCCGAATAGTCTGAGCTCGCCACGAGTGCTCCTTGTGGATCTGCGGGTCCGCGTGCGCGGACGTCGTGCACCCTCCAGCGTATGCAGTGATGCTGTGGGAACCCGCCCGACATGCGGTTCTGCTGTGCGTTGCTTCGCGTTGAGCGAAATGACAGCCAATACGCGCCTTGCGGCCCGACATCCGTGGTTCTATAGACGTACCGAGTTCACCGGTTGCGACGGAAGGAGCATCACATGTCGACGATCACCTCGGAGAACGGTGCCGTGGACGAGCTCGCATCGGGGCCGCAACTGACGGCTGCGGACCGCTGCGACAGTTGCGGGGCTCAGGCATACATCCGCGTCGTCGTGAACAACGGCGAGCTCCTGTTCTGCGCCCACCACGGCAAGAAGCACCAGGAGAAGCTGTCGCAGATCGCGCACAGCTGGCACGACGAGACGGCCCGGCTCTTCGAAGAGCAGCGCGCGTAACGCGGCCGCGACCGATCCGCCGGCCGAGACGGAGCTGACAGAACGATGCCATCGGCACCGGGTGTGCGCAGGCGCGCCTTCGTCGACCTCTCCGTCATCCGCTCCACGGCCGCGCGCCTCGGCGCACCGCTCCCCGACTGCACCGCCGACCTCCGCGTCGACGCGTACGGCCACGGGCTCATCCCCGTGGCACGCGCGCTGACCGACGCGGGGGCCGGCGGTTTTCTCGTCTCCCGGGTGGAGGACGCCGCCGCGATCGCCGACGAGGGCATCCCCGTGCGTGCGCACGTGGCCGGCGACCCGGCCGCACACCCCGGCCTCCCGAACGACGGCCGCACCCTGCTCGGCCCCGAGCTGTACGGCCTGGACCCGGCGGCCGCCACACCCCCTGCGATGCGCCTCGAGGGCGAGGTCGTCGCCGTGAAGCGCGTGCCAGCCCACCGCGGCGTCTCGTACGGCTACACCTACCGCACCTCCCGCCCCACCACGCTCGTACTCGTCGGCCTCGGCTACGCGGACGGCATCCTGCGCGTGGCCTCCAACAAAGCACCCGTGCAGGTCGGCGCGACGCGCGGACGCGTGACCGGACGCATCGCGATGGACCAGTTCGTGATCGACATCGGCGACGGCGCGGCGATGCCCGGCGACCCGGTGGTCCTCTTCGGCGACCCCGAGCGCGGAGAGCCCACCGTGCTCGACTGGGCGGACGCGATCGGCGTTGCCGCTCCCGTCATCACGAGCCGGCTCGGCCGGCGGATCGAGAGGGTGCACACCGCATGACGATCGTGGACGCCGTCGCCGAACCGCTCCCCCGCGCCGTGATCGACCTCGCGGCGCTGCGCCGCAACGTGGCGCACCTCGCCGCGCTGGCCGCCCCCGCCGAGACGATGCTGGCGGTGAAGGCCGACGCCTACGGCCACGGCCTGCTCCCGATCGCGGAGGCCGGGCTGGAGGCGGGGGCCGGCTCCCTCGCCGTGCTCGAGGTCCCGGCCGGGCTCGTGCTGCGGCAGGCGGGCATCCGCGTCCCGATCCTCGCCTGGCTGCACGGCCAGGACACGGCCTGGAAGGCCGCGATCGAGCACGACATCGAGCTCGGCATCTCGGCCGGGTGGCAGCTGGAGGCCATCGCGGCCGCCGGCGCCGATCGCCCGGCCGTCGTCCACCTCAAGGTCGACACGGGCCTCAGCCGCAACGGCGCGACCCGCGAGGAGTGGCCAGGGCTCGTGAATGCCGCCCTCGCGCTCCAGGAGCAAGGCGTCGTCCGCATCCGCGCCGCCTGGTCGCACCTCGCCGACGCCTCCATCGAGGACGACGAGGCGGCCCTCGCGGAGTTCCGCGACGCCGTCGCCGAGGCCGAGACGCTCGGCGCCCGCTTCGAGATCCTGCATCTGGCCGCGAGCTCGGCGGGCATCCGCATGCCGGAGGCCCGCTTCGACCTCGTCCGGTTCGGCATCGCGGCCTACGGCTTCTCCCCCTTCGACGACAGCACCGGCGCCGAGCTCGGCCTCACGCCCGTCATGCGGTTGGAGGCTCCGGTCGTGGAGGTACACGTCGGCGGCACCACGCACGCCCGGCTCGCCATCGGGTACGGCGACGGCGTCCCGACCCTGGGGATCGCGAAGTCGTCGGTGCAGCTCGGCGGCCGCCGCTGCCCCGTGATCGCCGTGGAGGCGGACTCCATGCTGGTCGACGCCGGCAACCACCGGGTGAGCGTCGGTGATACGGCCATCCTGTTCGGCTCGGGCGCCGCGGGCGAGGCCACGGCCGAGAAGTACGCCGACTGGGCCGAGACGATCGCCGACGAGATGGTGACCGGCGTCGCCGCCCGCGTGCCGCGCGTCTACGTCGGCTGACGCCGCCTCCGCCGCCTGCTGGACCGCGACGCGAACGCTAGAGCGAGACGCCCAGCCGGTCCGCGATCGCGCGCCGCGCGTTGGTGGCGTAGCGGTCGACGCGCTCGGTCTGCGCGACCGGCGCCACCTCTCCGCGCAGCGCCGTGCCGAGGATGCGGTCGGCGAGCACCGGGTTCATCGGCAGCACCGGCCCGTGCAGGTGGGTGCCGATGGAGGCGCTCAGCGTGATGCCTTCCGCGCCGCCGCCGTTGCCGGTGCCGCTGACGACGCGGCCGAGCGGCTCGCCGCCCTCCAGCTCCGTCGTCGCGGAGTGGTTCTCGAAACCCGCGAGCGTGGAGCCGTCCGCCAACCGGACGACGATCTCGCCGACGTGGCGCTTCGTGCCGAGCGTCGCCCGGGTCGGGAACACGCCGGCGCCGGCCAGTGTCTCGCCCTCGGGGGTGACCAGCTCACGACCGAGCAGCTGCCAGCCCCCGGCGATCGCGAGGATGGGGACGCCCGCGTCGCGCCACTCCCGCAGCCGCGCGGCGATGGTGAGCACGTCCGCGTGGACGGCGCGCTGAGCCGACAGCGGGCCGGAGCCGATGTGCACGACGTCGACGCCGGTCGGCAGCTCCGCGCCCGGCGCGTGCTGCACCACCTCGGCGTCGATGCCGCGCCAGCGGGCGCGCTCGGCGAGGGCGGCCACGTTGCCCGCGTCGCCGTTGATGCCCAGCTCGCGCGGATACAGGTGCAGGATGCGGAGCACGCTCATCGCTCGCCGCCCTCCAGGTCGAGGAACCCGAGCTGCTTGCGGATCAGCATCATCTGCTCGTAGTTGACGATCATGGTCTTCGTGCCGCGCGAGGGCTTCGGCAGGGCGAGGAACGCGGTGAGCGCCGGCTTCAGCTCCGGCATCACCTGATCGACCTCGATGCCCGCATAGGCGAACCGGGTCGCGAACTGCCACGCCTTGGTGCCGGAGACGACGTCGACGTGGGTCAGCTTGGAGAGGTCGATGTCGTACACCCACGACGGGTCCGGCGTTCCCTCGTCCACGGAGACGAACACCTGCTCCGGCGGCTCGCTGAGGTAGTCGAGGTTGAGCTGGAGGCTCGGCGGGTTCTTCATCATGATGATCTCGATGTCCTCGTCGCCGACCCGCAGGGTCTCGCCGCGGCCGTACACCGTGCGTAGCGACGCCATCGCGGCCACCACCGCGTTCGGCCGGAACGTGTCGCCCAGCAGCCGGCGCGCCATCGCGGTGGCACCCGCGGCATCCACCGCGTAGTGCAGACCGCGTGCGGGCAGACCGACGCGCACCTGCTCTCCACCGATGGTGAGCTCTGCGCTCTGCGTCTCGAGCTTGCTGACGAAGACTCCCGGGACGGGGAGGGTCGCGACGGCGCGTCCGGTCAGGTCCTTCACGTTGGCGAGGCCGTTCGGAGACGCCTCGATGAGGGAGGGGGCGACGGCGAACGTCGTCACGTCGCGTCCCTCCGCAGCCAGCTCGGCGCCGACCCCGGCGAGGCTGTCGTCGTCGGCGTTCACCACGACGAACTCGGAGGAGCGGTCGGCGATGGTGCGCAGCATCCCGATCACGCGGGTCGGCTCGAAGAAGCGGTTGAGCTGATCGATCTGCACGTTCAGCAGGAGGGAACCGCGCGGCTTGAGGACCGTCGCGAGGTCGACGCCGTATGCCTCGTCCACCTCGATCACACCGACGTCGCCGCGGACGTAACCGTCGAGCGGCACATCGGCGAGCAGCGCGGAGGCGATCCCCTGCGGGAGGTTGCCGCCCGAGGGGTTCGTGAAGACGTTGAGGCCGTGCTCGCGCAGGATCGCGGTGAGCATGTTGGTCGTCGTCGACTTGCCGTTCGATCCGGAGACGAAGACGACGCCGAGCGGCAGCCGGCTGACCGCGCGCTCCAGGAACTTCGGTGCGATCGCGAGCGCGACCCGGCCCGGGACCGCCGAGCCGCCTCCCCGCAGGCGCAGGAGCGCGCGGGCGAGGCGGCCGGCGAGGACCGCCAGTCGGTAGCGCACCGGTTTACTCGAGGTAGTCGCGGAGCGACTGCGAGCGGGACGGGTGGCGCAGCTTCGCCATCGTCTTCGACTCGATCTGGCGGATGCGCTCACGCGTCACGCCGAACGTGTCACCGATCTGGTCGAGGGTCTTCGGCATGCCGTCGCCGAGGCCGAAGCGCATGCGGATCACGCCCGCCTCGCGCTCCGACAGCGAGTCGAGCAGGCTCTCCAGCTGCTTCTGCAGCATGGTGAAGCCCACCGCGTCGGCCGGGACGACCGCCTCGGTGTCCTCGATCAGGTCGCCGAACTCGCTGTCGCCGTCCTCGCCGAGCGGGGTGTGCAGCGAGATCGGCTCGCGACCGTACTTCTGGACCTCGATGACCTTCTCCGGGGTCATGTCGAGTTCCTTCGACAGCTCCTCGGGGGTGGGCTCGCGGCCCAGGTCCTGCAGCATCTGGCGCTGCACGCGGGCGAGCTTGTTGATGACCTCGACCATGTGCACCGGGATGCGGATGGTGCGCGCCTGGTCCGCCATCGCACGCGTGATCGCCTGGCGGATCCACCAGGTCGCGTACGTGGAGAACTTGAAGCCCTTGGTGTAGTCGAACTTCTCGACCGCGCGGATGAGACCCAGATTGCCCTCCTGGATCAGGTCCAGGAACTGCATGCCGCGGCCGGTGTACCGCTTGGCGAGCGACACCACCAGACGGAGGTTGGCGCCGAGCAGGTGGCTCTTGGCGCGCTGGCCGTCGCGGGCGACCCACTTGAGCTCGCGCTCGAGCTCCTTGGTGAGGTTGGGCGTGTTGGCGAGCTTGTCCTCGGCGAACAGGCCGGCCTCGATGCGCATCGCGAGCTCGACCTCCTCGGCCGCGTTCAGCAGCGGGACCTTGCCGATCTGCTTGAGGTAGTCCTTGACCGGGTCGGCCGTCGCGCCGGTGATCGTCGTGGAGTAGACGGGGATGTCGTCCTCCTCGTCGACCGCACGCAGCACGAGCGCGTCCTGGGGAAGCTCCTCCTCCGCCGCGGGGGCGGCCGCCGCAGGAGCGGCGCCGTCGGCGTCGTCCGCGGTCTCGGCGTCGTCGTCCGTCGCCTCGGCGTCGGGGGTCTCGGCCTCGTCGTCGGAGTCGACCGTCTCCTCCTCGTCGATCTCGACCTCGGCGTCCTCGTCGATCTCCTCGACCTCGTCGTCCGCGGCACGGCCCTTGGCCTTGGTCGCGCCCTTGGCGGCGGTCTTCCGGGCGGCCGGCTTCTTCGCCGTCTTCGCCGCGGACTTCGTCGCCGTCTTCGTGGCGGCAGGCGTAGCGGCCGCGTCGTCCGTCACGGTCTCGTCGACCGCGGCGGCCTCGCGGGCCTTGGTTGCTGCACGGGTTGCCATGTGAACACCTTTCATACCAGGCGGTGGGCCGGGGTCCCGGGCGCCCTGGCCTGGCTGAGGTTGCGTGCGGACATTACTAAGACCCATGTCAAGTCCTGGGGTGTTGCGTCGGGCACCGTCGAATGCTCCGACCCTCAGGATATGAACGGGTCCAGACTTCAATTATCGCACATCCCCCGCGCATCGCCGACCATCGCCGGAGACCCGCCAGGACGCTCGTGATCACGGATCAGACGTCGTCCCCGGCACCCCCTTATCGCGCCGTGCGACCGCCTCGCCTCCGCCATGCGTCGCTGAGTGCAACCCACAGAGGGGCTACATCTATTCCCTCCTCCTGCTTGAGCCTGCGGCGCGTCCGCCGGCGGGCGTGGAGGAGGAACCCCACGCCCGCGCCGATGATCACGTACTGCACGGCGAAGGCCCACCGGAAGTGGTCGAACGCGTACAGCGAGCTCGGCCCCGCGCCCGTGGTGTCCTCCAGGTCGAGCACGAGCCCGATGAGGAACATCATCACGAAGCTCGCCAGGAAGCCGCCGACGTTCACGATCCCGTTGGCCGAGCCCAGACTGTGCAGCGGGTTCGAGGTGCGGGCGAAGTCGAAGCCGATGAGCGAGCCGGGGCCGCCGACGCCGATCGCCACGAGCAGCACGATGATCAGCCAGTCGGGCGGCGTGCCCGGCCAGAGCAGCACGACGGTCCAGACGACCGCCATCATCGCGACGATCCCGAGCACGAGGTTGCTGCGCCGCAGCGGGAACCGGGCGGTCAGGAGGCCGAGGATCGGGCCGGAGACCAGTCCCGCCGCGACCGACACGATGAGCAGGCCCGACGCCTCCGCCGGGTCGATGCCGATGGCGTACACCATGAACGGCACGCCCCACATGAGGCTGTAGACCGTGCCGGACGACTGGGTCACGAAGTGCGACCAGAACCCGAGCTGCGTGCCGGGACGGGCCAGGCTGATCCGCAGCTGGCGGAGCGAGTCGGCCCAGGTCGCCGGGCGCGGTCCCTCGGTCGAGCCGACCGGGCGATCCGTGATCGAGACGAGGATGCCGATCAGGGCGATGACCGAGAGCGACGCGGCGCTCAGGAACGCGACCGTCCATCCCGCCTGGTGCAGGATGAGCGCGAACGGGATCGACGACAGCACCTGCCCGAGCTGGCCGATGTTGCCGATCCACTGCGAGAGCTGGGGGACGATCCTCCCGCGGAACCACGAGTTCACCAGCCGCATCAGAGACGTGAACACCGTCGCGTCGCCCACCCCGACGAGGATGCGGCCGACGATCGCGATGCCGATGGCCGGGGCGAAGGCGACGGTCACCTGGCCGATCACCATGAGCGCCGTCCCGACCGCCATGAGCACGCGCGAGCCGATCCGGTCGATCAGGACGCCGACCGGGATCTGCATCGCCGCGTAGACCATCAGCTGCACCACGGCGAGCGTCGAGAGCACGGAGGCGGAGCTGTGGAAGCGCTCGGTCGCGGCGACCCCGGCGACGCCGATGGTCGTGCGCTGCGTGACCGCGACCAGGTAGGCGAAGACGCCGATCCCGAAGATGACCCAGGAGCGCCGCGAATTCACCACACGATCGTAGCCCCGCCGGCGACGGACTCCCGTCCGGGTGCCGGCCCGGAGGTGCGACTAGCGGTCGCCGCGTCCGTTCTCCTCGTCGCCGTGACGGCGGAAGGCCAGGAAGTTCTCGAGCTCGGCCGCGATCTCGTCCGCGGTCGGCAGCTCGCCGTCGCGGTCGGTGAGCGGGGACCGCAGCTGCGTGTCCTCCATGTAGGAGTCGTGCCGCTCCTCCAGCGTGCCGACCAGGCGGCCGAGCTCCGCGTTGCCGGCGACCTGCTCGTCGATGTTCGCCACGAACTCGCGGTCCTCCTGGCGGAGGCGGTCGGTCGGGAAGATGAGGCCGGTCGCCGCGCTGATCGAGTCGAGGCCGGCGATCGCGGCGGCGGGGTACTCGGTGTCGGAGAGGTAGTGCGGGATCAGCAGCACGAACCCGGCCGTCGGGTGCTCCAGCTGCTGGAGGCGGTACTCCAACAGGTGCAGGGCGTTCGAGGGCACCTGGGTCTGCGGCTTCCAGATCGACATCGTCTCGATCAGGTCGGTGCGGTTGCCGCTCACCGTGACGCCGATCGGGCGGGTGTGCGGCACCGGCATCGGGATGGAGTGGACCCACGTCACGGTCGTGACGCGGAACCGCTCGATCAGCCCGAGCACGGCCTCGCTGAACGCCTCCCACCGGAAGTCCGGCTCGAAGCCGCTGAGGAAGAGGAACGGCTGCCGCAGCTCGTCGTAGGCGAGGTACAGCTTGAGCGTGAGCGGCGTGTAGTCGGCCAGGTGGTCGCGGTCGAAGTACACGATCGGCCGCCGGGCCCGGTAATCGAGCAGGATGTCGGCGTCGAAGGTGGCCACCACCTCGCTGTCGAGGGTGCCCAGGAGATAGGTGCCGAGCTGGGTGACGCCGGCGCCGGCGTCGGCGAACCCGGTCAGCCCGGCGACGAGCGGGAGCCCGTCCGGTACCGTGACGGCCGGATTGAGCTCGAACAGTTCGCCGGGGTCTCGCATGCTCCAACTCTAGGACGACCGGGCGCCAGGGGTGCCCGATCGCGGCCGGTCCCGGCACGCCCACAGCGAACAGCCGCGACGGGCCGCGACGCGGCAGCGGTTATGGTCGGATCATGACGACTCCCGCGCTCTCGCTCTCGTCCACCCCCTCCCCCTCCGCCGAGGTCCTCGTGCTCGGTGCGCGCGTGCAGCGCGACGCCGTGACGGTGCTGACCGGCCGGCCGGGCGAGGCGTCCGCGACCGGCCCGTCGGTCGACGTGGAGGCGGTGGCCGGGCAGCTGCGTGCGGTGGGCTTCGCCGGCGGCCGGGACGAGCTGGTGCGGCTGCCGGGGGCGGCGGACGGCCCCGCTCTGGCGGTCATCGGCCTGCCGGAGGAGCTGGACGACGACGCGCTCCGCTACGCCGCGGGCAGCGCCGTGCGTCAGCTCGCCGGTGTCGGGTCCGTCGCCATCGACCTCCCCGCCGACGGCGATACCGCCCTCGGCGCCGTGCTGGAGGGCGCCGCACTCGGGTCCTACGCCTTCACGGAGTATCGGGAGAAGAGCCTCCCCGGCGTGAAGACCCCGGTCGCATCGATCGCGGTGGTCGGCACCGCCCAGGACCCCGACACCGTCGTCGCGCGTGCGTCCGCCGTCGCCGAGGCGGCGGCGCTCGTGAAGGATCTCGTCAACACGCCGGCGCTCGACCTCTACCCGCAGTCGTTCGCCGAGCGGGCGCAGGAGGCCGCGGCCGGCCTCCCCGTCACCCTCACGGTCTGGGACGAGGAGCGCCTCGCCGCGGAGGGCTTCGGCGGCATCCTCGGCGTCGGGCAGGGCTCGACCCGCCCGCCGCGGCTGGTGAAGGTGGAGTACGCGCCCGCCGTGGCGACGCGCCACCTCGCCCTGGTCGGCAAGGGCATCACCTTCGACTCGGGCGGCCTGTCGCTCAAGCCCGCGACCGGGATGGTCGGCATGAAGTACGACATGACCGGCGCCGCGACGGTGCTCGCCGTCGCCCTGGCGACGGCCAGGCTCGCCCTCCCGGTGCGGGTGACGGCGTGGCTGTGCCTCGCCGAGAACATGCCGTCCGGATCGGCGATCCGGCCGAACGACGTGCTGCGGATGCGCGGCGGCCGCACGGTCGAGGTGCTCAACACCGACGCGGAGGGCCGCCTCGTGCTCGCCGACGGTCTCGTCGCGGCGAGCGAGGAGCAGCCGGACGCCATCGTCGACGTCGCCACGCTGACCGGCGCCGCGATGGTCGCCCTCGGCACCCGCTACGTGCCGGTCATGGGCTCCGACGACCTCGTCGGCGACGTCGTCGCTGCGGCGAAGGCGAGCGGCGAGCTGCTCTGGCCGATGCCGCTGCCCGGCGAGCTGCGCGCGAACATCAACTCCGACGTCGCCGACATCGCCAACGCCAACCCGGGCAACACCGCGGGCGGGATGCTGCTGGCCGGCGTCTTCCTCCAGGAGTTCGTCGGCAGGACCGGCGACGCGGACGACGCGCCGCGCATCCCGTGGGCGCACCTCGATATCGCCGGGCCCGCGAAGGGGCCCGCCGCCCCCTACGGATTCACCGGGAAGGGCCCGTCCGCCGTCAGCGTACGGGCGCTCCTCCGGTTGGCCGAGGACATTTCGCGGAAGTAGTAGGGTCGTATGGGCGAGAAAATCTCGCCGGAGCAACGCCTGCCGCGAGGCACCCCTCGAGGCGGGATCGTGTCACGAATCCTGGGATGCGCGAGGGAGTAGCTGGGTGTCTGAGCAGAACTTTGACATTGTCGTGCTCGGTGGTGGAAGCGGAGGCTACGCGGCAGCGCTGCGTGCGGCCGAGCTCGGCTTCACCGTCGGCCTGATCGAGAAGGACAAGGTCGGCGGCACGTGCCTCCACCGCGGTTGCGTGCCCACCAAGGCGCTGCTGCACGCGGCGGAGGTGGCGGACTACTCGCGCGAGTCCTCGAAGTACGGCATCGTCACCGAGCTGCAGGGCGTCGACATGAACGGCGTGGCCGAGTACCGCCGCGGCATCGTCGCCAAGAAGTACAAGGGCCTGCAGGGCCTGGTCAAGGCCCGCGGCATCACCACCATCGAGGGCGAGGGCCGCCTGGTCTCCCCGACGACCGTGCAGGTCGGCGAGGACACCATCGTCGGCAAGAACGTCATCCTCGCCACCGGCTCCTACTCCCGCAGCCTCCCCGGCCTCGAGATCGGCGGCCGCGTCATCACCAGCGAGCAGGCGCTCGAGCTCGACTTCGTCCCACGCAAGGTCGCGGTGCTCGGCGGCGGCGTCATCGGCGTCGAGTTCGCGAGCGTCTGGAAGTCGTTCGGCGCCGAGGTCACCATCATCGAGGCCCTCCCGCACCTGGTCCCCAACGAGGACGAGTCGATCAGCAAGCAGCTGGAGCGCCAGTTCCGCCGCCGCGGCATCGACTACCGCCTCGGCATCCGCTTCGCCGGCGTCACGCAGGACGACAACGGCGTTGTCGTCTCGCTCGAGAACGGCGACACCGTCGAGGCCGAGCTGCTGCTCGTCGCCGTCGGCCGCGGCCCGCTGACCCAGAACCTCGGCTACGAGGAGGTCGGCGTCACCATGGACCGCGGCTTCGTCATCACCGACGAGCGCCTCCAGACCAGCGTTCCCGGCGTCTACGCGGTCGGCGACATCGTCCCCGGCCTGCAGCTCGCGCACCGCGGCTTCCAGCAGGGCATCTTCGTCGCCGAGGAGATCGCGGGCCTGAACCCGGTCGTCATCCCGGACGTCAACATCCCCAAGGTCACCTACTGCGACCCGGAGGTCGCGTCGGTCGGCCTCACCGAGGCCAAGGCCGTCGAGCAGTACGGCGCCGACAAGGTGACCAGCTACGACTACAGCCTGGCCGGCAACGCGCGCAGCGAGATCATCGGCACGAACGGCTCGGTCAAGGTCGTGCGGGTGAACGACGGCCCCGTGGTCGGCGTGCACATGATCGGCGCCCGCGTCGGCGAGCTGATCGGCGAGGCGCAGCTCGCGGTGAACTGGGAGGCGTACCCCGAGGACATCGCCCCGCTCATCCACGCGCACCCGACGCAGAACGAGTCGATGGGCGAGGCCTTCCTGTACCTCGCGGGAAAGCCGCTGCACACCCTCTAAGTCCGCCGGCCGCGCGCGCGGCCCGACAACCACTGAACGATCAGGTTTTGAAGGAGAGAAGCTCATGAGCGAATCCGTCAGCCTCCCGGCGCTCGGCGAGAGCGTCACGGAAGGCACGGTCACCCGCTGGCTGAAGAACGTTGGCGACCGTGTCGAGGTGGACGAGCCCCTGCTCGAAGTCTCGACCGACAAGGTCGACACCGAGATCCCCTCGCCCGTCGCGGGCGTCATCGAGGCGATCCTGGTGCAGGAGGACGAGACGGTCGAGGTGGGCACGGCGCTCGTGACGATCGGCGACGGCTCCGGCTCGGCCGCGGCCCCCGAGGCCGCCCCCGCGGAGTCGGCGGCACCCGAGGCGCCCGCCGCCCCGGCGGAGCCCGCGCAGGCTCCGGCCGCCCCCGCGCAGGAGGCTCCGGCGCAGGCTGCTCCGGCCGCTCCCGCACAGGAGGCGCCGGCGCAGGCTGCTCCGGCTCAGGCCGCTCCGGCTCCGGCCGCTGCAGCCCCGGCTGCTCC
>NZ_JBPGXM010000104.1:0-14011 GCF_056755495.1 Leifsonia sp. KNZ12-8B | reverse complement strand
GGGGGGGGGGGCCGGCGCCGCGGCCGGGGGCGGACCGGGGGGGCCCCGCCCCGGGGCCCCCCCCCCGGGCCCCGGGGCCGCGGGCGCGCACCCCCCCCGCCCCTAACCCGGCGGCGACGGCCGCGGCCGGTTCGAAGCCTGCGTCGTCCGGCTCGAAGCCGGCATCGTCCGGCTCGAAGGCCGCCGGCTCCGGCGCGTCCGCTGCGTCGAAGACCACCCGCAAGCGGACGACCGTGAAGCCCGCACCGCTCTCGCCGATCGGGGAGGCCCCGGACATCATGGACGCCACGCTCTCCGCCCGCACCCCGCTCGCGGGAGACGCGGCCGCGGCGGCCGCCGCGGCTGCGCCAGACACGTCGGCTTCGCCGGCCGAGCCGGTGTCCCCGGAGCCGGTCGCGGCAGAGCCGATTCCTGCAGAATCCGCCCAGGCGACCCCGGCCGCTGCCGACACCACGGGGGCTGCCGACACCACGCGGGCTGCCGACAGCACGAACGCGCCCGCGACCGGCCAGGAGACGGCGGCTCCGACCGTGGAGCCGAGCGACGAGGCGGCCGCCGACGCGGGTGTCACCGTCCCGCTTCCGCTGGACGATGCCGCGACGACGCCCCTCCCGGCGGGCGAGCAGCCCGACGCCGCGAAGACCGGCGCCGGCGGGGTGAGTGCTCGCAACCGTTTCGCCTCCATCCTCACCGCGGCGGCGCACCGCCGGAGCCACGCGCCGGCCGAGGAGCCGGGCGCCGCGCGAGCGGGAGCCGCGACGGCCGACGCCGCCGGGACCGCTCCGACCGAGGTGCTGCCCGCGCAGCCATCGACCGCCGAACAGGATGCCGCCGCCTCCGCAGCGAGCACCGCCGCCGAATCCGGCACGGCCGCGACCGTCGCCGCCGCACCCGCGCCCGGCGAGGCCGCAGCCGGCGAGGCCGCAGCGACCGGGACCGCAGCCGGCCAGGCAGCAGCGAGCGGGGCAGCGACCAGCGACGCCGCGCCCAGCGAGGGCGCGCCCGCGGAGACCACCTCAGCCGGCCCAGCCTCCACCGGCGCAGCCCCGGCAGCCGCAGCCCCGGCAGCCGCAGCGTCGACAGCAGCAGCCGCAGCCCCCACCACCTCCACGCCCCACGGCAACTACCCCCGCTCCGTGAACGACCTCGCCGACCGTCTCGACGACTCGCGGTTCTTCTCGTCGCTGTTCGACTTCACGTTCACCAGCTACGTGACGCGCAAGCTCGCCGGGCCGGTGTACGTCGTCGGGCTCGTGCTGATCGGTCTCGCGATCGTCGTCGGGTTCTCGAACAGCCTGGCGATCGCCATCGCGACGCACTCGCCGGCCGGCGCGTTCGTGTTCCTGCTCGGGGTGCTGATCACGCTCGTCGGCGCGATCCTCGCGGTGCTGCTGCTGCGGGTCGGCATCGAAGTGTTCTGCGCCATCATCGAGATCGCCCAGAACACCCGGCGGAGGCAGCCTCCACGCGAGTGACGTCGGTGCGGCTCGATAGACTCGGAGCATGGCCGGCCGGATTCGACAGAGCGACATCGAAGAGGTCAAGGCCCGCACCAACATCGCCGACATCGTCGGCGACTACGTCAGCCTCAAGACCGGCGGCGTCGGCGCGCTGAAGGGCCTCTGCCCGTTCCACGACGAGAAGAGCCCCAGCTTCTACGTGCGGCCCGGCGTCGGGCGGTACCACTGCTTCGGCTGCGGCGAGGGCGGCGACGTCTACGAGTTCCTCCTCAAGCTCGACCACGTGTCGTTCACCGATGCGGTCGAGCGGCTCGCCGCGCGCATCGGCTACCAGCTCCACTACGAGGAGGGCGGGGGAGGCCCCGGCGAGTCCTCCGGCAACCGCGCCCGCCTGCTCGCGGCCAACGCGGCGGCCGAGACGTTCTTCCGCGAGCGGCTCGTCGCCCCCGACGCGGAGCCCGGCCGCCGGTTCCTGGGCGAGCGCGGCTTCGATTCGCACGCCGCCGCCATGTTCGGTGTGGGGTACGCCCCCAAGAGCTGGGACGAGCTCACCAAGCACCTGAAGACCAAGGGCTTCACGCAGGAGGAGCTCCTCGCGGCCGGGCTCGTGTCCCAGGGCGACCGCGGCGTCTACGACCGGTTCCGCGGCCGGCTCATCTGGCCGATCCGCGACGTGACGGGCCAGACCATCGGCTTCGGGGCCCGCCGGCTGCTCGACGACGACAAGGGCCCCAAGTACCTCAACACCCCCGAGACACCCGTCTACAAGAAGGCGCAGGTGCTCTACGGACTCGACCTCGCCAAGCGGGACATCTCCCGCAGCGACCAGGTGGTCGTGGTGGAGGGGTACACCGACGTCATGGCGTGCCACCTCGCGGGCGTGACCACCGCGGTCGCGACCTGCGGCACGTCCTTCGGCGTGGACCACATCAAGGTGATCCGCCGGGTGATGGGCGACGACAACAGCCAGGGATCCGTGATCTTCACCTTCGACCCCGACGCCGCCGGGCAGAAGGCCGCGGCCAGGGCGTTCGGCGAGGAGCAGCGCTTCTCGGCCCAGACCTACGTCGCGGTCGGTCCCGACGGGCTCGACCCGTGCGACCTGCGGCTGGCGCAGGGCGACGACGCCGTGCGCCGCATGATCGACGGCCGTAAGCCGATGTTCGAGTTCATGATCCGCCAGGTGGTCGAGCGCTTCGACCTCGACACGGTGGAGGGCCGCACCGGCGCCCTGCGCGCTGGCGCGCCGATCATCGCGACGATCCGCGACCCCGCCTCGCTGAACGGCTACACGCGCGAGCTCGCCCGGCTGTCCGGGGCCGACCTCCAGGACACGATCCGCGCCGTCAGGACCGCCCAGCGCTCGGGCGGCCGCGACGGCTCCCGCGACGGCTCGCGCGACGCCCGCGACTCCCGCGACCGCGGCCGGACCCCCGACGACCAGGCGCCCGCCGGCGGCGCCGAGTCCGCGCCGCTCGCGGCCTTCGCCGACCCGTCCGACCCCACCCAGCGCACCGAGCGCGAGTGCCTCATGGTGCTGCTGCAGGTGCCCGCCGAGGTCGGCGCCGAGCGCGCCGCCCGCGTCGTGCAGGTGCCGTTCGTGAACCCGACGCACGCCGTCGTCCGCGACGCCATCGCCAGCCAGCTGACGACGCTGGAGCAGCCGGGATGGGTGGACCGCATCCTCGCCGAGGTGCCGGTGGCCTACGCGCCGACCGTCAACGCCCTCGCCGTGGCGGCGCTGCCGCAGGCCGGCGACGACGTCGGCCGCTACGCGCGGGGGATCGTCGACGGCGTCATCGATCGCGACCTGCTGCGCGAGAAGGCCGAGCTGACCGCCCGGTTCGCGCGCACCGACCAGCAGGAGGCCGAGCTGCGCCGCTCCCTCCAGCTCGCCATGGCCTCCATCGACCGGGAGCGGATGCGCCTGCGCGGCGAGTAGCCTGCGTCCGGTAGGCTGCGGCCGGCCCGCGGTCGCGCGGCGATTTGTTGCGCCGGTGTAAAGATCGGGACTCGTTTCGGTCGCAGATGCGGCTTCCGGGCGCATTTCGTGTTAGGACTGACTCACGCGAGTCGGCGACGGGGCACCCGTGCGCCCCGCCCGTCTCGGTGACCCCCACACCAGGAAGAGGTACACGGATATGAGATCCGCACACAACGGCGGTCGGCGCCTGCTCGCCGTCTCCGCCGCTTTCGCGGCCACGGCGCTGGTGCTCGCCGGCTGCTCCGGGAGCAACAGCGGCTCCGGTGGCGGCGGCGGTGGCACGCTCACTATCGGCACGACCGACAAGATCACGTCGATCGACCCCGCCGGCTCGTACGACAACGGCTCCTTCGCCGTGATGAACCAGGTCTACCCGTTCCTCCTGAACTCCCCGTACGGCAGCCCGGACGTGAAGCCGGACATCGCCGAGAGCGCCGAGTTCACCTCGCCGACCGAGTACACGGTCAAGCTCAAGTCCGGTCTGAAGTTCGCCAACGGCAACGACCTCACCTCCTCCGACGTGAAGTTCACCTTCGACCGGCAGAAGAAGATCAACGACCCGAACGGCCCGGCGTCGCTGCTGGCGAACCTCGACAGCGTCGAGACCCCGGACGACACCACCGTCGTGTTCAAGCTCAAGATCCCGAACGACCAGACCTTCGCGCAGGTGCTGTCGAGCCCCGCCGGCCCCATCGTCGACGAGGATGTCTTCTCGGCCGACAAGGTCACCCCGGACAACGACATCGTCAAGGGCCACGCCTTCGCCGGCCAGTACGACATCACGAGCTACGACTTCAACAACCTGATCGCGTACAAGGCGAACCCGGACTACAAGGGCCTGCTCGGCAAGCCGGCGACCGAGAAGGTCAACGTCAAGTACTACGCGCAGTCGTCGAACCTCAAGCTCGACATCCAGAAGACCGCGATCGACGTGGCGTACCGCAGCCTCTCGGCGACCGACATCGACAGCCTCGAGGGCGACAAGAACGTCGAGGTCGTGAAGGGCCCTGGCGGCGAGATCCGCTACATCGTGTTCAACTTCAACACCCAGCCCTTCGGCGCCTCGACGCCCGAGGCCGACGCGGCCAAGGCCCTGGCCGTGCGCCAGGCGGCGGCCGACCTCGTCGACCGCGCGACGATCGCCAAGCAGGTCTACAAGGACACCTACAGCCCGCTGTACTCGTTCGTCCCCGAGGGCCTGACCGGCGCCACCACGGTGCTGAAGGACCTCTACGGCGACGGCAACGGCGGCCCGAGCCTCGACAAGGCGAAGGAGACCCTGCAGAAGGCCGGCGTCACCACCCCGGTCTCGCTGAACCTCCAGTACAACCCCGACCACTACGGCCCGTCCTCCGGTGACGAGTACGCGCTGGTCAAGGAGCAGCTGGAGGAGGGCGGCCTGTTCAAGGTCAACCTGCAGTCGACCGAGTGGGTCCAGTACTCCAAGGACCGCACCAGCGACGTGTACCCGGCCTACCAGCTCGGCTGGTTCCCGGACTACTCCGACGCCGACAACTACCTGTCCCCGTTCTTCATCAAGGAGAACTTCCTGGCGAACCACTACGACAACCCCGAGGTCCAGTCGCTGATCGAGCAGCAGCTCGGCACGACCGACAAGACCGAGCGCACCAAGCTGATCGAGGAGATCCAGGCCAAGGTGGGCGCCGACCTCAGCACCCTGCCGCTGCTGCAGGGCTCGCAGGTCGCGGTCGTCGCGAAGGGCGTGTCCGGCGCCGACAAGACGCTCGACCCGTCGTTCAAGTTCCGCTACGCGGCGCTCTCGAAGTAACCAGCCGGTTCACCGGCGCACCGGGGGAGGCTCGCCGTCGCGCGAGCCCCCCCTCTCCACGAACCATCCACGATCGGACTCCATGACCACGACCGTCAGTTCCCCGGCCCCGGGCACCGCCCCCGGCGCGGAACGAACGAAGACGAAGCGGCGGTCAGGGGGCGGCCTCGGCCGCTACCTGCTGATCCGCGCGCTTCTGATCATCCCCACGATCTTCATCCTCGTCACCGTCGTCTTCTTCCTGATGCGGTCGACGGGCGACCCCATCACGGCCGCACTCGGCGGCAAGCTGCCGCCCGCGCAGCTCGAGGCCCGCATCCACGAGGCCGGCTACGACCGCCCCCTGATCGTCCAGTACATCGAGTACCTGGGCGCCCTCGTGCGCGGCGACTTCGGCACGACCTTCACGGACAACCGGCCGGTGACGGAGGTGCTCCTCACCTACGGCGCCGCAACCCTCGAGCTGGCGTTCTACGCCCTCGTCGTCGCCTTCATCGTCGGCATCCCGCTGGGACTCGTCGCCGCCTACTTCCGGGACAAGGCGCAGGATGCGACCCTCCGGGTGTTCGCGATCCTCTGCTACGCCACCCCCGTCTTCTTCGCCGGCCTGCTGCTGAAGCTCGTCTTCTCGATCTGGCTCGGCTGGCTCCCGGTGGCCGGGCGCGCCTCCACGAGCTCCGAGATCGCGATGCAGACGCTGGAGAACAAGACCGGCATCTATCTCATCGACGCCTTCCAGACCGGCGATCCTGAGGTCGTCGCCGACGTCCTCTCGCACGCCATCCTGCCCGCCATCGCGCTGGGCCTGCTGACCGCCGGCGTGTTCCTGCGACTCGTCCGCACCAACGTGATCGGCACCCTCAGCACGGACTACGTGGACGCCGCCCGCTCGCGCGGCGTGAGCGAGTCGCGACTGCTCCGCAAGCACGCGTACCGCCCGGCGCTCATCCCGATCATCACGGTCATCGGCCTCCAGATCGCGCTGCTGCTCGGCGGCGCCGTGCTGACCGAGAAGACGTTCGAGTGGAAGGGCCTCGGCTTCCAGCTCGTGCAGTACCTGCAGGCGCGCGACTTCATCGCCGTGCAGGGCATGGTGGTGCTGCTCGCGGTCATCGTGACGCTCACCAACTTCATCGTCGACGTGATCGCGGCGCTCATCGACCCGAGGGTGAGGTACTGAGATGGCCCGCAAGCGCAGTCTCTGGGACCGGCTCCCGGTCGTCCACCAGCTCCGGCAGAGCGTCGGCCTCCAGCGCGGGATGCTCGTCGCCGGCCTCGTGATCACCGTGGTGTTCATCCTGCTGGCGATCCTCGCCCCGCTCATCGCGCCGTACGGTTTCGCCCAGCTGCGCGTCGACGGCCAGGCCTTCGGCTCGCAGCAGCCGCCGAGCGCCGAGCACATCTGGGGCACGACCTCCGGCGGCTACGACGTGTTCTCGCGCGTGATCTGGGGCACCCAGACCGCGATCCTCGTGATCATCGTCGCGGTCGTGCTCTCGATCTTCATCGGCGTGCTGCTCGGTCTCATCTCCGGCTACTTCGGCGGCTGGCTCGACCGCGTCCTCGTCGTGATCTGCGACGCGATCTACGCCTTCCCCTCCCTGCTGCTCGCCATCGTCCTCGCGATCGCGATCAGCGGCGGCCAGTCGAGCCTGTGGGGCGGCATCCTCGCGGCGGCAGGATCGATCACGGTCGTGTACATCCCGCAGTACTTCCGCGTGATCCGCGCGGAGACCGTCCGGATCAAGGCCGAGGCGTACGTGGAGGCGGCGAAGGTGGTCGGCGCGAGCAGCGGCCGGATCATCTTCCGGCACGTGTTCCGCAACGCCACGCGCACGCTGCCGCTGATCTTCACCCTGAACTCGTCGGAGGCGATCCTCACGCTCGCCGGCCTCGGCTTCCTCGGCTTCGGCATCGAGCCGACGGCGGCCGCCGAGTGGGGGTACGACCTCAACAAGGCGATCGACGACGTCACGAGCGGCATCTGGTGGACCTCGGTCTACCCGGGTCTCGCCATCGTGCTCGTGGTGCTCGGCATCACCCTCGTCGGCGAGAGCCTCAACGACCTCGCCGACCCGCGCCTGCGGACGCGCCGCCGCGCGGCGGTTGCCTCCGGGCAGGTCGCCGAGACGTCCGTCGTCCCCGGCGGCCCGCTCGCGGCGGGCCCCGGCGGTGTCGACGGACTGGAGGGCGGCGAGTCCTTCGACGAGCACGGAATCGAGGTGCGTCCATGAGCGACGTCGTCCAGATCGACAATCTGTCGGTGACCTTCGCGTCGGACGCCGGCGCGGTGAAGGCCGTCGACGACGTGAGCCTGCGGGTCTCGCCGGGCGAGGTGCTCGCCATCGTCGGCGAGTCCGGCTCCGGCAAGACGGTCACGGCGAAGACCATCCTGGGCCTGCTGCCGGAGACGGCCACGGCCTCCGGCGCTGTCGTGCTGCGCAGCAAGGACGGGTCGAGCGAGGCCGACATCGTCTCGCTGAGCAAGCGCCGGCTGCGCGAGGTGCGCGGCACCGACGTCGCGATGGTGTTCCAGGAGCCGTCCACGGCGCTGAACCCGGTCTACCCGGTCGGCTGGCAGATCGCCGAGGGCCTCCGCGCCCACGAGAAGCTGTCGAAGAAGGCCGCGCAGGAGAAGGCGGTGGACATCCTCCGCCGGGTCGGCATCCCGGAGCCGGAGAAGCGCGTCAAGCACTACCCGCACCAGTTCTCCGGCGGCCAGAAGCAGCGCATCGTGATCGCCATGGCGCTCGTGCTCAACCCCGGCCTGATCGTCGCCGACGAGCCGACGACCGCGCTCGACGTGACGGTGCAGGCCGAGATCCTCGACCTGCTGCGCCGCTGCCGCGACGAGTTCGGCGCCGCGATCGTGCTCATCACGCACAACATGGGCGTCGTCGCCGACCTCGCCGACCGCGTCGCCGTGATGTACCAGGGCAAGCTGGTCGAGGAGGCGGACGTCCGTACGCTGTTCGCCGCGCCGAAGGCCGAGTACACGCGCGCGCTGCTCGCCTCCGTGCCGTCGGTGGGCCAGGGCACGATCGCCACCCGCGAGCGCGCCATCGCCCGCGCCGAGCGCCCCATCGAGGCGCCGGTCGTGGAGGCGCGCGACCTGCGCATCCAGTACCCCGGCCGCCTCGGCCGGCCCGGGTTCGTGGCGGTCGACGGCGTGAGCTTCGCCATCCGGCCGGGGGAGGTGCTGGGCCTCGTCGGCGAGTCCGGTTCGGGCAAGACCACGATCGGCCGCGCCATCGCCGGGCTCAACAAGGTCACGGGCGGCTCGCTGAGCGTGCTCGGGGTCGAGATGAACGGCGTGCGCGAGCGGCAGTTCCGCAAGGTCCGCACCGACATCGGGTTCGTCTTCCAGGACCCGGCGTCGAGCTTCAACCCGCTGCTGACGATCGCGGACGCCGTGGCCGAGCCGCTCGTCGTGCACGGCCGCGCCTCCTCCGCCGAGGCGGCGAGGAACCGGGTCGACGAACTGCTGGAGGCCGTGCAGCTGCCCCGCGCGTACGGCGACCGGTTCCCGCACGAGCTCTCCGGCGGCCAGCGGCAGCGCGCGAGCCTCGCCAGAGCGCTCGCGCTCGAGCCGAAGCTGCTCATCGCCGACGAGCCCACCTCGGCGCTCGACGTGTCGGTGCAGGCGCGCGTGCTGGAGCTGTTCGCCGACCTGCAGCGCGAGTTCGGCTTCGCGTCGTTGTTCATCAGCCACGACCTCGCCGTCGTCGACATCCTCGCCGACCGGATCGCGGTGCTGCACCGCGGCCGTCTGGTCGAGGAGGGCACCGGCGAGGAGGTGCTCGGCAACCCGCGCGAGGCGTACACGCAGCGGCTGCTCGCCTCCCTCCCCGTGCCGGACCCGGTCCAGCAGGCCGACCGGCGGGAGGCGTTGCGGGCCCTCACGGGTCCGACCGCTTAGGGTCGGAGGGTGACCTCCGAGCCCGCCATCGTCGTCAGCGACCTCTCCGTCGAATACCCCGCGCGGGGCGTCAGCCCGTCGTGCGTCGCCCTGCGCGGGGTGAGCTTCCGGCTGGAGGCCGGCGAGATCATCGGGGTCCTCGGCGAGACGGGCTCTGGCAAGTCGACCCTCGCCGGGGTGCTCGCCGGTCGGGGTCTACCGCTGCGCTCCTCGCTGCCGGGGCCGCGGATCAGCGGCGGCGACGCGACCGTGCTCGGGCACTCGCTGCGCAAGGCGCGCAAGCGCGACCTGGCCGAGGTCACCTTCGGCGTCGGCTATCTGCCCCAGGAGGCGGCCGCGACACTGGAGCCGACGCTGTCGGTCAAGGACAACGTCGCGCTGCCGATCTTCGAGCGCGACGAGCACTACCCGCGCCGCGCGGCGGGGGAGCGCGCCGCGACGATGATCGACACCGTGCATCTGCCGCTCAGCGTGCTCGACAAGTACCCGTACGAGCTGAGCGCCGGGCAGCGTCAGCGCGTCGCCCTCGCCCGGGCGCTCGTGCTCGGGCCGAGCATCCTGGTCGCCGACGAGCCGACCGCCGGGATCGACGCGACCGTGCGCGACGCGGTGATCGACCTGCTCGCGCAGCTGCGCCGGCACGAGGGGTTCTCGGCCGTGATCGTCAGCCACGACCTGGCCGTGCTGCGGCGCGCGACGGACAAGGCGATCGTGCTGCAGGGCGGCCGGCCGGTGGGCTTCGGCCCGATCGCCGACGTGCTCGCCGACCCGACCCATCCCTACGTCGCCGGGCTGGCCAAGGCCCTGCAGCCGCCGGCGCGCCGCACCGAGCGCCGGCCGCAGCGGGACAGCTGACCCGGCGCACGACCTCCCACGACCGAAAGAGGACGATGACGAACGAGAGCAGCAGCACCCGGAACACCGCCCAGCACCGGGCCGTCCTGGCGGTGGAGGCCGAACCGCTCCCCGCCGACCGCCGGCCGGAGCCCGGCCCCATCGCGGTGCTGCCGACGGCCGAGGACCGGTTCGTGGAGGCCGTGGAGGCCGCGGGCGGCACCGTCGAGCCGCTCTCGGACCGCACGCGCGGCGTGGTCTGGCTCTCGTATCGCGAGGCGAAGGAATTCCCGCAGATCCTGCGCGAGCACCCCGGCATCGGCTGGGTGCAGCTGCCGTACGCGGGGGTCGACGCCTTCGCGGACATCCTGGCCGAGGAGGACCGGCCAGGCCTGGTCTGGACCAGCGCCAAGGGCGCCTACGCGCAGCCGGTCGCCGAACATGCCCTCGCCCTGACGCTGGCGCTGCTGCGCGTGCTTCCCAAGCGGGTCCGCGCCCGCAGCTGGGCCACCGAGCAGGAGGGCCGCTCGCTCTACGGGCTCGACGTCGTCATCGTCGGGGCCGGCGGGATCGCCCTGGAGCTGATGCGGCTGCTCGAGCCCTTCGGCGCGCGCATCACGATCGTGCGGCGCTCGGCCGACCCGGTGCCCGGCGCCGAGCGCACGGTCACCGCCGACCGGCTGTCGGAGGTGCTCCCGACCGCCGACGTCGTCGTGGTCGCGGCCGCGCTCACCGGCGGCACCCGGCACCTCTTCGACGCCGCACGGCTGGCGGCGATGAAGCCGACCGCGTACCTCGTCAACATCGCCCGCGGCGGCCTGGTCGACAGCGACGCGCTGCTGGAGGCGCTGCGCGCCGGGACGATCGCGGGCGCCGCCCTCGACGTCACCGACCCCGAGCCGTTGCCGGACGGGCACGCGCTGTGGGACGAGCCGAACTGCCTCATCACGCCGCACCAGGCCGACACCCCCGAGATGACCGCGCCGCTGCTCGCGGAGCGCATCCGGCTCAACGTCCACGCCTTCCTCGAGGACGGCCGGTTCGTCGGGATCGTGGACCCGAGCGCGGGCTACTGACCCGACGCGCGCGGGATGCTCCGCCGATTTTCACCCGCGCCGGAAATGTTGCTAGAGTGGCTTCGCTGATCAAGCATTCCTCGATAGCTCAATTGGCAGAGCAGCCGGCTGTTAACCGGCAGGTTCTTGGTTCGAGTCCAAGTCGGGGAGCGTACAGGGCCCGGTTCTCATCAGAGACCGGGCCCTTCTCGTTGCCGCATTCCCGGAGGGGCATACGCCGGGCCGCGATCCCGCTGTCGTCACGGCACCCCGGACGGACGTACCATGCGCGCATGAGCAGGGATGGCCGACACAAGCACGAGAATCCGGACGACGACGAGACCGCCTACGAGAACGACGCCGACCAGATCCGCCGGGCGCGGGAGCGCGAGGCAGGGCTGACCGCCCTCGGCGGCCCCACCTTCGGCGCGAGCCCGTACCCGGGCGGGTACGACGCCGACGGCGACTTCGACGCCGAGCACAATCCGTGATCCGCCCGGCTGCGAGCCCGCCGAGCGCCCGCCGCGTACTCCCGGGGGAGTAGCCGGGAGGAGCCCCCGGGCGCAGCCAGGCCCCCGGCCGCCTCATTAGCATGGGGAGATGCCCTGGAACCCGCGCGCCGCCCGCACGGGTTCCACGCGCGTGCCGCCCTGGATCGACCGGATGGAGGGCGACCGGCCGCGCGGCTCGCGCTGGTTCCCGGTGGTGCTCGCCGCGCTCATCCAGGTGCCGGGGCTGCTCATCGCCGCCGCCGCCCGGTACGAGGCCGTGCCGCTGGCCGCCGTGGTGATCGCGTTCCTCTCCTCGGGCCTGCTGGCCTTCGGCCGGGAGCGGCCGGGAGCCGTGCTCGTCGCGGTCGCCGTGCTCTGCGCGCCGGCCATCGCCCTGTCGGCCGGGCCGCCGTTCGCCGCGGCGCCGCTGGCCATCGCGGTCGTCGGCGCCACCGCCCGCGGCGCGCGCGCCTGGGCGTGGTGGACGCTCGCCGGCTTCGCCGTCGTCGCGCCGACCCTCGCGCTCCTCGTCAGCAACAGCGTCCTCGCCATCATCCGGCCGCTGATCGTGGCGCTGGTGCTCCTGCTCCTCGTCGGCGTGGGCGAGGCGGTCCGCAACCGCGCCGAGCGGTATCGCGACCTCTCGCGGCAGCTCGCCGCCCGGCGCGAGGCCGCCGCCGAGGCCGAGCGGCTGCGCATCGCGCGCGAGCTGCACGACGTTCTCGCCCACTCGCTGTCGCAGATCAGCGTGCAGGCCGGGGTCGGCCTCCACCTCTTCGACACCCGCCCGGACAAGGCCCGCGAGAGCCTGGAGGCGATCAGGACCACCAGCGGCCAAGCGCTCGAAGAGGTGCGCGGGGTCCTCGGGTTCCTGCGCGCGGGGCCGACCGGCGAGGACGGCTACGCCGCGCGGGCGCCGGAGCCCGACCTCGCCCGCATCCCGGTCCTCGTCGACACCTATCGGCGCGCCGGCCTCGACGTCGGCTACCGCAACGACATCGCGGGCACGCCGACTGCCGCGGCGCAGCTCGCGCTGTACCGCATCGTGCAGGAGTCGCTCACGAACGCGGGCAGGCACGCGCAGGCGACGCGGGTCGACATCCACCTCGCCGAGAGCGCGGGGGAGTACGTGCTGACGGTCGCCGACGACGGTCGCGGGCTGCCGGAGGACGGCCCCACCGGCGGGCGCGGCCTGCTCGGGATGCGCGAGCGCGCCGAGCTGCTCGGCGGACGCTTCGAGACCCGCCCGGCCGACGGCGGCGGCCTGGTGGTGGAGGCGCGCATCCCGGCCCGTGAGGCCGCGGCGTGATCCGCGTGCTGCTGGCCGACGACCAGCACCTCGTCCGCGCCGGCTTCCGCGCCCTGCTGGAGTCGGAGCCCGACGTCGAGATCGTCGGCGAGGCCGCGACCGGACGGGACGCGGTCGACCTCGTGCGGCGCTTCCGCCCGGACGTCGTGCTCATGGACATCCGGATGCCGGACGGCGACGGGCTCTGGGCCACCGGCGAGATCGTCGCCGATGCGCGGCTCGCCGGCACGCGCGTCGTCATCGTGACGACGTTCGAGCTCGACGAGTACGTCGCTCAGGCCATCGTCGCGGGCGCGAGCGGCTTCCTCGTGAAGGACACCGAGCCGGTCGAGCTCATCCGCGCGGTCCGGGTCGTCGCGGCGGGGGAGGCGCTGCTCTCGCCTGGCGTCACGCGGCGGCTGATCGAGCGGGTCGCCGGCGGCCTCCGCCCTGCCCCCGACGACACGGTGCTCGCCGAGCTGACCGAACGGGAGCGGGAGGTGCTGGCCCTGGTCGGCCGCGGCCTCACGAACACCGAGATCGGCGAGCGGCTCTACCTCAGCCCGCTGACCGCCAAGACCCACGTCTCGCGGATCATCGCGAAGCTCGGCGCCCGCGACCGGGTCCAGCTGGTCGTCATCGCGTACGAGACCGGGCTGGTGCGGCCGGGCGACGCCTGAACCGCCTCCCGGGGGAGTAGGCAGGTCACTCCGCCGGGCGGATTCGCCCGCCCGCCGCCGACGCGAGAGTGAGGGCATGGTCCGCGACCGTCGCGGACACCTCACCGAGGGGAAGCCCATCATGCTCGCACTGCTCACCGCCACCACCACCGCCGTCGGCACCGCCGTCACGGCCGCCGCACCCTGCGTCGCCTGGGCCGGGCCGCCGTTCGGCTTCTGGTGGTTCCTCATCCCGATCTTCTGGATCGCCCTGTTCGCGCTGATCTTCGCGTTCGCCGGACGCCGCTGGCGCCGGGCCGCCCGGGCCGGCTACGGGCCCTACGGATACGGCCCGGCCGCCGCCACCCGCTCGGCCGAGCAGACGCTCGCCCAGCGCTACGCCAACGGCGACATCACCGAGCAGGAGTACCGCGCCCGGCTCGAGGTGCTGCGCGCCAATCGCGGCGACGGCGCCTAGCCCCCGTCGGCGGGGCGGCGCGGCCCGGATAGGATCTGTCTCTTATACACATCT
>NZ_JBPGXM010000103.1:0-14625 GCF_056755495.1 Leifsonia sp. KNZ12-8B | reverse complement strand
CGGCCCCCGCGCCGACCACGGCCTCCGCCTCCGCCCCCGCCGCGACCTCCGCCCGCGAGCGCCGCATCCCGATCAAGGGCGTGCGCAGAGCGACGGCCGACGCGATGGTGCGCAGCGCCTTCACCGCGCCGCAGGCGACCGTGTTCCTGACGGTCGACGTCACGCCGACGATGGAGCTGGTGGAGCGGCTGCGCGCGCGTCCCGAGCTCGCCGACGCCCGGCCCGGCCTGCTGGCGGTGGTCGCCAAGGCGCTCTGCCTCGCCCTCCGCCGCACCCCGGCGGCCAACGCCCGCTGGGACGAGGCAGCGCAGGAGATCGTCGAGCTGGACGACGTGCACCTCGGCATCGCCGCCGCGACGCCGCGGGGCCTGCTCGTCCCGGTCATCCGCGACGCGCACGCGCGCGACCTCGGCGACCTGGCGGGTGCGATCCGCGCCCTCGCCGAGACGGCGCGCGCGGGCAGGACGCCGCCGGCCGACCTCAGCGGCGGCACGATCACGATCACCAACGTGGGCGTGTTCGGTGTCGACGCCGGCACGCCCATCCTGACCCCGGGGGAGGCCGCGATCCTCGCGCTCGGCGCCGTGCGTCGGCAGCCGTGGGAGCACGACGGCGGCATCGCGCTGCGCCAGGTGGTCACGCTCGCGCTGTCGTTCGACCACCGGATCGTGGACGGCGAGCAGGCGGCGCGGCTCGTCGCCGACGTCGGCCGCGTGCTGGCCGATCCGGGGTCGGTGCTGACGCTGGTGTGAGCGCCGCCGTGATGTGCGCCGCAGCGACGTGTGCGGCCGGGGGCCGGCGCCTAGGCGTGCAGCGCAGCGTTGAGCTCGACGCCCTGGCCGGCCCTGCGCAGCACCTCGACGGCGCCGGTCAGCGAGTTGCGGCGGAACAGGAGGCCGGCGACACCCGACAGGTCGGCGGCCTTCACCGTCTGCGGGCGTCCGTCGGCGGTGGGCGGAGCATCGGCCAGCACGACCTTGGTGCCCGCGGTCACGTAGAGGCCGGCCTCCACGATCGAGTCGTCGCCGATGGAGATGCCGATGCCGGAGTTCGCGCCGAGCAGCGACCGCTCGCCGATGGAGACGCGGTGCGTGCCGCCTCCGGAGAGCGTGCCCATGATGGAGGCGCCGCCGCCGATGTCGGAGCCGTCGCCGACCACCACGCCCTGCGAGATGCGGCCCTCGACCATGGAGGCGCCCAGCGTTCCGGCGTTGTAGTTGACGAAGCCCTCGTGCATGACCGTGGTGCCCGGCGCCAGGTGCGCTCCGAGGCGCACGCGCGACGCGTCGGCGATGCGGACCCGCTCGGGCGTCACGTAGTCGAGCAACCGCGGGAACTTGTCGACGCCGGTCACGTGGATGCCCGCGCGCTGCAGCGCCGGCCGCAGCCGGGCGAGGTCGGCCGGGAGGACCGGTCCGGCGTTCGTCCACGCCACGATCGGCAGGTGGCCGAAGATGCCGTCGAGGTTCACGGTGTTGGGCTGCACCAGCAGGTGCGAGAGCAGGTGCAGGCGCAGGTACGCGTCGGACGTGGAGGCGGGAGGCGCATCCAGGTCGATCTGCACGGTCACGATGTCGACGCGCACGTTGCGGCGGCGGTCCTCGGTCGCGAGCTCCTCGAGCTCGGCCGGCGCGATCCAGGGGTCGCGGCCCTCGGGGATGCGGCCGAGCCGCGGCTCCGGGAACCACGTGTCGAGCACGGTGCCGTCGCCGGCGATCGTCGCGAGGCCGTAGCCCCAGGCCGAGCGCGTGGCGGCGGAGCCGGCGGGGTCGGTCGAGGGCGCGGCGGATTCGGAGGGAACGGCGGAAGGCATGCCTCTAGATTAGTAGCGTGCCTCTCGACCTCACCGCGTCCTCCATCGACCTGACCCGCCAGCTCTGCGACATCGAGTCGGTCTCCGGCAACGAGCGTCCGCTCGCCGACGAGATCGTGGCCGCGCTGCAGGGTCTCGACCACCTCGAGATCATCCGCGACGGCGACACGGTGGTCGCCCGCACGAACCTCGGCCGCGAGCGCCGGGCCCTGATCGCCGGCCACATCGACACCGTGCCGCTGAACGGCAATCTCCCGACGCGGTTCGAGACCGACGGCGGCGTGCGCTACCTGTGGGGCCGCGGGACGGTCGACATGAAGGCCGGCGTCGGCGTGCAGCTCAAGCTGGCGGCCGAGCTCACCGACCCCGCGATCGACATCACGTGGATGTGGTACGACCACGAGGAGGTCAACGCCGAGCTCAACGGCCTCAACCGGCTCGCCCGCAACCGGCCCGACCTGTTCACCGGCGACTTCGCGATCCTCGGCGAGCCGAGCAACGGCGTCGTCGAGGGCGGCTGCAACGGCAACCTCCGCGTGGAGGTGCGGGCCTACGGGCTGCGCGCGCACTCGGCCCGCGGCTGGGTCGGCGACAACGCCATCCACAAGATCGCGCCCATCCTCGACACGCTCGCGTCGTACCGGGCACGAGAGGTCGAGGTCGACGGGCTCGTCTACAAGGAGGGCCTGAACGCCGTCGGCATCTCGGGCGGGGTCGCCGGCAACATCATCCCGGACGAGGCGATGGTGCACATCAACTACCGCTTCGCCCCCTCCTGCAGCTCGGAGGAGGCGATCGAGCACATGCGCGAGCTGTTCGGCGACTACGAGATCACCGTGGTCGACCGCGCCGACGGCGCCCGCCCCGGCCTCGACGCGCCGCTCGCGCAGGAGTTCGTCGCGGCCGTCGGCGGTGTCGCGAAGCCGAAGTACGGCTGGACGGACGTCGCCCGGTTCAGCGCGCTCGGCATCCCCGCCGTCAACTACGGCCCGGGCGACCCGCTGAAGGCGCACGCCGACGACGAGCGCGTCGACGTCGAGCAGATCGTCGCGGTCGAGGCCGGTCTCCGTGCCTGGCTCACCGGTTCCCGCGAGCACTGACTCCAGCGCGCCCGCGGTCGAGGCCCGGGCGCCCTGGTGGAGGCTGTGGTGGGTCCGCGTGCTCGCGGTGTTCGCCGCGAGCCGGGTCGCGACGACCGTCATCCTCCTGATCTTCGCCGCGAACCAGGGGCAGAACCCGTGGACGGGGCCGCGGCCGGACTACTTCTCGTACGCGACCATCTGGGACGGCCTCTGGTACAACATCGTCGCCGTCTCGGGTTACCCGTCGGTGCTGCCGTACACGGACGGCGTGCACGTGGGCGAGAACGCGTGGGCCTTCATGCCGGGATACCCGGCCCTCGTCGATGCCGTGATGTTCCTCACCCGGCTGCCGTGGTCGCCGGCGGCGGTGCTGGTGTCTGTCGTGTGCGCGGCGGGGGCCGCGCTGGTGTTCTACCGGCTGATGCTGCGGGTCGGACTCTCGGCCTCCACCTCCCTGTTCGCGGTCACCCTGTTCTGCGTGGCGCCGGTGTCGCCGCTGTTCCAGGTGGCGTACGCGGAGGCGCTGTACCTGCTGCTGCTGGTGACCTCCCTGCTGCTGCTGGTCGAGCGGCGGTACGCGGTGCTGTTCCCCGTCGTGCTCGCGATGGCGTTCACCCGGCCGAGCGGGCTCGCGTTCGCCCTCGCGCTCGCGATGCACGTCGGATACCGCTGGATGCGCCGCGAAACCGACCCGTTCCCGGTGCGCGACCGCGTGCTGAGCGTGTCGCTGACCGTCTTCAGCGGACTGGCCGGGCTCGCGTGGCCGGCGATCGCCGCGGTCGCCACCGGATCGTGGACCGCCTACACCGACACCGAGCTGGCCTGGCGGGCGCCGTACATCGGGTACACGCACCTGGTGCCGTTCGCCTCCTGGTTCCAGGGGGCCGATTGGTGGGCGAGCGTGATGCTGGGGGTACCGGGGTGGATCGGCGTGATCGCGCTGGTGCTGCTCGTCGCGATCTACGCGGTGCTGCTGTTCTCGCCGGCGGTGAAGCGGCTGGGGCCGGACATCCGGTTCTGGGTCGCCGCGTACTCCCTGTACCTCTTCGCGGTGTTCTTCCCGCAGTCGAGCACCTTCCGGCTGCTGATGCCGCTGTTCCCGCTGCTCGGGGCGGTCGCGATGCCGCGCAACCGCTGGTACCGTGCCGGCCTGGTGCTGCTGTTCCTGGCCCTCCAGGTGGGGTGGATCGCGATCTGCTGGGGCGTCGACGGGGCCGACTGGTCGCCGCCGTGATCCCGCCACGGGGTAATGGCCCAGCGGATTCCGGCGACACGTGATTTCCACACCCCGTGCCGAATGTCGGATAATGGAGGGACATCCACGAAAGGGGAGCTGCATGGCGGCCATGAAGCCGAGGACCGGGGACGGGCCGATGGAGGCTGTGAAGGAGGGACGGCTCATCATCGTGCGTGTGCCGCTCGAGGGTGGCGGACGTCTCGTCGTCTCCGTCAACGACGCGGAAGCCAAAGAACTCCACGATGCGCTGGCGAGCGTGGTGAGCGCCTCCTAGCCAGCCGTCGAGTACAGGAAAAATGCCCGGAATCATGACGATTCCGGGCATTTTTCCTGTATTCGGAAGCTGCTCTGGAGCCGCTATGGGGTCAGCTTGGTGATCTGGAGGAGGCCGTCGCCGGCGGGGGAGAGCGCGCTGATGACGGCGCCGGAGGCCGCGGTCTCGGTGATGAGCGTGCGGAAGCCGGTCGCGATCTCGTCGCGCGCGGCCGGGTCGGCGACGCGTCCGCGCCACAGCGCGCGGGCGACGAGCACCGTTCCGCCCGGCCGCACCAGGCGCAGACCGTGCTCGACGTACTCGATCACCGACTGCGGGTCGGCGTCGACGAAGACGATGTCGTACGAGTTCTCGTTCATCCGCGGGAGCACGTCGAGGGCACGGCCAGGGATGAGTCGCACGCGGTTCGACGGGGCGCCCGCCTCGGTGAAGAAGGCGCGCGCGTGCTGCTGGTGGTCGACCTCCAGGTCGATGGAGGTCAGCTGCGCCTCCGGGCTGCCGCTGAGCAGCCACAGTCCCGACACGCCGACGCCCGTGCCGATCTCGACGATGTTCTCGGCGGCGGTGGCCGCCACGACGACGGCCGCCTGCGCACCCGTGCTCGGCGGGATCGGGTCGATGCCGAGCTCGAGGGACTGCTGGCGGGCCCGCAGGATCACCTCGCTCTCGACGATCACGTCGTCGGCGAATCTCCAGTTCGAGTCCTTCTCAGACACAGCGCTCCCTCACTTCCGGTCCAGGATACGGTGCCGGGTTCCAGCATCCGTGCAGCGCCGGGCGGTTATCCTCGACATGTGCTCGGGCTGACCTTCGACAAACTCCTCATCGTGGCGGTGATCGCCGCGTTCGTCATCGGTCCCGAGCGCCTGCCGACCTACGCGGCCAAGCTCGGCGGCCTGGTGCGCTCGCTGCGCGACTTCGCCAACGGCGCGAAGAGCAGGATGCGCGAGGAGATGGGCCCCGAGTTCGACGAGGTCGACTGGAAGAAGCTCGACCCCCGGCAGTACGACCCGCGCCGCATCATCCGCGAGGCGCTGCTGGACGACTCGCCGGCGACCGAGCCGGGCGCGATCAAGCCCGTGACCCAGTCGGCGTACGCGCAGCGGGCGGCGCGGGTGCTCCCGGCCGGCGCCGTGCCGCCCTTCGACAGCGAGTCGACCTAGCCGTTCCTCCGGCGGCGCGTCCGCATCCACTACGCTGCGGACATGATCGCAACGGAGCCGTCGCTCGATCGGGCGACCGTCGCGCGGTACGCCGTCGGCTCGCTCGGCACGGGCGGCTTCGCCACCCTGCCCGGCCTGGTGCTCGTCTACTACCTGACCGACACGCTCGGCGTCGCCGCTCTGGCGGCCGGAGCGGTCGTCACGGTCGCGAAGATCTGGGACGTCGTCATCGACCCGGTCATCGGCGCACGCAGCGACCGCATGCTCGCCGTGCGCGGCTCCCGCCGGCCGGCGATGGTGCTCGGCGCGGTCGCGCTCCCGGTGTTCTTCCTGCTCACCTTCCTCGTGCCGCCTGGCACGCCCGCTCCCGTCGCCGCGCTGTGGGTGATGCTGGCCTTCCTGCTGACGGCGACCGCCTTCAGCCTGTTCCAGGTGCCGTACATCGCGCTGCCGGCGGAGCTGGCCTCCGGGTACGACGAGCGCACCCGGCTGCTGACGTGGCGCGTGGTGGTGCTGACCTTCGCGATCCTGCTGTTCGGCGCGGGAGGCCCGGCCCTGCGGTCGCTCGGCGGCGGCAACGACTTCGCCGGCTACGCGCTGATGGCGCTCGTGGCGGGCGTCGTCATCGGGGCGGGGATGCTGGTGTCGACCGCCGTCGCGCCGCGCGGACTCCCGGCCGCCGTGCCTCCGCCGCGCGAGGGCGTGCTCGTGACGCTGCGGTCGAACTATGCGGCGGGCGTGCGCGTGCTGCGCGAGAGCGGGCCGTTCCGGGCGCTGCTGTCCGCGTTCCTGCTGCAGGGGCTGGCGACGGGGATGATGCTGGCCGGCGCCAACTACGTGGCGACGTGGGTGCTGCACTCGGAGGACGCGGTGACGCTGCTGTTCCTCGCGCTCATCGCGCCCGCGCTGGTCGTGGCGCCGCTGTGGGGCGTCCTGGCCCGGCGCATCGGCAAGGAGCGCGGCTTCCGGCTCGCCTCGGCGCTGTTCGCGCTGGCGGCGCTCTCGATGATCGGGCTGCTGTGGGCGCCCGGCGCGTGGGTCTACGTGCCCGTCGCGGTGGCGGGCGCCGCCTACGCGGGGATGCAGTCCCTCCCGATGGCGATGCTCCCCGACGTGATCTCGCACGACGCCCGCAGCCGCGGCGCCGCCGACCGTGCCGGGACCTTCGGCGGGATGTGGACCGCCGGCGAGACGACGGGCATGGCGCTCGGAGCGACGGCGCTCACCATCGTGCTGGCCGTCACGGGATACGTCGCGCGCAGCGCCGACCCCTCGGCCGTCGTGGCGGGCGCGACGCAGCCGGACAGCGCGGTCGCGGGCATCGTGGTGGCGTTC
This sequence comes from Leifsonia sp. KNZ12-8B, assembly GCF_056755495.1. Lineage (NCBI taxonomy): Bacteria > Bacillati > Actinomycetota > Actinomycetes > Micrococcales > Microbacteriaceae > Leifsonia > Leifsonia sp. KNZ12-8B. Next base: position 7,721 of record NZ_JBPGXM010000103.1, on the reverse strand, counting down.
AGCATCATCCCCGCGGCGATCGTCGCGCTCAGCCTCGTGCCGCTCGCCCGGTACCGGCTCCGCAGGGAGGACATCGATGGTCTCGTTTGACGCGCAGGCGATCCTCGCCCGGCTCGCGGCCCTCCGGTCGGCGGACGCCCCGACCCACGGCGGCCGCGTGCTCAGCTACGTCTACGACTCCGGTGTCGCCGCGATCGACGAGCTGGCGACGGAGGCGATGCGGCTCGTGCAGCCGGTCAACGGGCTGGATCCCACCACCTTCACCTCGGTCGCCGTGATGGAGCGGGAGGTCGTCGGCTTCGCCCGCGAGCTGTTGCACGGCGGCGACGACGTGGTCGGATCGGTGACCTCGGGAGGCACGGAGTCGTGCCTCCTCGCCGTCAAGACCGCGCGCGACGCCTGGCGTGCCGCTGCGGCATCGCACGGCGACGCATCGGGGAGCCGCCCACGCATCCTGGCGCCGGTCACCGTGCACGCCGCGTTCCACAAGGCGGCCGGGTACTTCGACCTCGACCTCGACCTGGTGCCCGTCGACCCGGCGACCGGGACGCTCGACCCGGCCCGGCTGATCGAGCGCCTCGGCCCGGACGTCGCCCTCGCGGTCGTCTCGGCACCCTCCTATCCCTTCGGCACCCTCGACCCGGTGGAGGAGGTGGCAGCCGCCTGCGACGAGGGCGGCGTCGCCCTGCACGTCGACGGCTGCATCGGCGGCTGGATCCTGCCGTTCTGGCGGTCGGCCGACGGCGGCGCGCTGCCGCTCTGGGACTTCCGGCTGCCGGGCGTGACCAGCGTCTCGGCCGACCTCCACAAGTACGGCTACGCCCCGAAGGGCGCGAGCGTGCTCCTGCAGCGCGGCCGGGACCGGCAGCGGCGGCAGTACTTCGCGACGACCGGCTGGCCGGGCTACCCCGTGGTCAACCCGACTCTGCTCGGCTCGAAGTCGGCCGGCGCGCTCGCGGCCTCCTGGGCGATCGTGCAGGCGCTCGGCGCGCGGGGCTTCGCCGAGCTGGCGGAGTCGTGCCGCCGGTCGACGCTCGCGCTCGCCGACCTCGTCGCCGACATCGAGGGGCTGCGCGTGCTCGGCGCGCCGACCGGGCCGCTCCTCGCCATCACCACCGACGACGCCCTCCCGCCGGAGCGCCGGGTCGATCCGCACCACTGGGCCGACCGGGCCAGGCGGCGCGGCTGGCACCTCCAGCTGCAGCCGGGGCTGACGCAGCCAGACGGCACGCACCTGCCGCACACGACGCACCTCACGGTGACGCCGGTGACCGGGTCGCGGCTGGACGAGCTGGAGGCGGCGCTGCGGGCCTCCGCGGACGACGCGCGCGGCGTGCCACCGGTCGACGCGGAGGCGGTGCTGGCGCAGCTGCCGGGTGCGGCCGGCCTCCCGCCCGCCGCACCGGACGCGGAGACCGCCGCCGGACTGCTCGGCGCGCTGGGCCTCGCCGGCGGCGACGGCGACGGCGGCCTCCCGCCCGAGCAGGCGCCCCTCCTGGCCCTCATCGAGGCGCTGCCGCGCCCGGTCACCGAGCGCCTCCTGATCGAGCTCCTCGCCCGCATCGTCGAGCCCCGCTGACCGGCCCTGCCCACGGGCCGCCGCCGGCCGCCGCTGGCCGCCGAGTACAGGAAAAATGCCCCCGATCCGGGCGGATCGCGACGATTTTCCTGTGCTCGGCGGCTGGCGGCCGGCGGCCGGCGGGGCCGGGGGCGCGCGGGTCAGCGCAGCGAGAGGCCCAGTTTGCGGCCGGCGAGGCCGCGCGAGCGGGTCGCGAGGCGCTCGGCGACCGCGCGGATCGCCGCGGCGGCCGGGTCGGCGGGGTCGGTGACGACGATCGGCGCACCCGCGTCGCCGCCCGCGCGCAGCGCGATGCTGAGCGGCACCGAGGCGAGCAGCGGCACCTCCTCGTCCTGCCCGGCCGACAGCCGGCGCGCGACCTCCGCCCCTCCGCCGCTGCCGAACAGCTCGAGCACCGAGCCGTCGGGCTGGGGGAGGCCGGCCATGTTCTCGATGACGCCCACGACCTTCTGACCGGTCTGCCGTGCGACGACGCCGCTGCGCTCGGCCACGTCGGCGGCGGCCGGTTGCGGGGTGGTCACGACGAGCACCTCCGCACCGGGGAGGAGCTGGCCGACCGAGATGGCGATGTCGCCCGTGCCGGGCGGCAGGTCGAGCAGCAGCACGTCGAGGTCGCCGAAGAAGACATCGGTGAGGAACTGCTGGATCGTCCGGTGCAGCATCGGGCCGCGCCAGGCGACCGCCGCCGAGGCGGAGTCGACGAACATGCCGATCGAGACCACCTTCACCCCGTAGGCGACCGGCGGCAGGATCATGTCGTCCACCCGGGTCGGCCGCGGCGCGACGCCGTGCTCGTCGGTGAGGCCCAGCACGCCGGGGATGGAGAAGCCGTGCACGTCGGCGTCCACGATCCCGACGCGCAGCCCGCGCTCGGCGAGGGCGACGGCGAGGTTGGCGGTCAGCGTCGACTTGCCGACACCGCCCTTGCCGCTCGTGACGGCGTAGACGCGGGTCAGCGAGTCCGGGCCGAACTGCGGGCCACGGGAGGCGCGGCCGCCGCGCAGCCGCTCGGTGAGCGCCTTCCGCTCCGCCGGCGTCATGACCCCGACGTCCACCGTCACTCCCGAGACGCCGGGCACGCTCGCGGCGGCCGCGCGGACATCCCGCTCGATCGCGTCGGCGGCCGGGCAGCCCACGATCGTGAGCTTCACGCCGACGGTCGCGTGCCCCTCCGCCGAAACATCGACGCCGGAGACCATGTCGAGCTCGACGATCGGCTTGCGGATCTCGGGGTCCAGCACGGCGCCGAGCGCGCGCTCGACCTCGGTGCGCAGCGCTGTCGTGTCAGGCACGGGCCTTGCCGCCCTCGCCCTCGCGCTCCTCCAGGTCTTCGAGCAGCGCGCGCAGCTCTGCGCGGATGAAGTCCTTGGTCGCCATGTCCTTCACCGCCAGCCGCAGCGCGACCACCTCGCGGGCGAGGTACTCGGTGTCGGCGAGGTTGCGCTCCGCGCGCTGGCGGTCCTGCTCGATCTGCACCCGGTCGCGGTCGTCCTGCCGGTTCTGGGCGAGCAGGATGAGCGGCGCCGCGTACGACGCCTGCAGCGACAGCACCAGCGTCAGGGCGATGAAGCCCAGCCCGGCCGAATCGAACCGCCACGATTCGGGCAGGAGCGTGTTCCACAGCATCCAGGCCACCACGAACGCCGTCAGCCCGAGCACGAACCACGGCGTGCCCATGGCGCGCGCGATCCACTCGGTGAAGCGGCCGAACCGGTCGTTCTGCTCGACGGGGCCGCGCCGGCCGAGCACCGGCGTCCGCAGTCCCTTGGGGGCGTCCAGCCGCGCGTCGTCTCTACCTCGTGCCACTTCCGCCCCTCCTTCCGTTCACGATGCGGATGCTGCCGGTCTCGTCGGACGGGCCCTGTCGTTTGACGGGCGCGTCCTCTTCTTGACTTCGCCAGTCGTCGGGGAGCAGGTAGTCGAGGATGTCGTCGATGGTCACCACCCCGACGAGTCGGTGCTTCTCGTCCACGACCGGGACCGAGACGAGGTTGTAGCTGGCCAGGATGCGCGAGACCTCGGCCGCGGAGGTGTCGGCGGTGACCGGCTCCAGGCTGGGGTCGAGCAGGGTGCCGAGGCGCACGTGCGGCGGGTAGCGCAGCATCCGCTGGAAGTGCACGACGCCGAGGAACCGGCCGGTCGGCGCCTCGTACGGCGGGAGCGTCACGCAGACGGCGGCGCCGAGCGCCGGGGCGAGCTCGTGGCGGCGGATGAGGGCGAGGCCCTCCGCGACCGTCGCGTCGGCCGACACGATGATCGGCTCTGTCGTCATCAGGCCGCCCGCGGTGTCGGGGGCGTAGCTGAGCAGGAAGCGCACGTCCTGCGCCTCCTCCGGCTCCATCAGCTCCAGGAGGTGCTCGCCGCGCTCGTCCGACAGCTGCGCGATCAGGTCGGCGGCGTCGTCGGGCTGCATCTGGTCGAGCACGTCGGCGGCGCGGTCGTCGTCGAGCTTGGTGAGGATCTGCACCTGCTCGCTCTCCGGCATCTCCTCCAGCACGTCGGCGAGGCGGTCGTCCGGCAGCTCTTCTGCGACCTCGAGCATGCGCTGCGGCGGGAGGTCGAGCAGCGTGTTCGCGAGGTCGGCGGGCTTCAGCTCGGAGTACGTCGCGATGAGCTGCTCGGCGGACTGCGCGGCGCCGCGCTCCTGCTTCTCGCGCACCTCGTTCCACGAGACGAGCGTGGTCGGCCCCTTGCCGAACGGCGATGCTCCCACCTTCGGCCGGCGGACGAACAGCTGGCTCACCGCCCACTCGCCGGTGGGCGACTCCTCGATCGCCACGTCCTCCACGGTCGCCTCGCCGCTGCCGTCCGCGAAGACCACCCGCCGGCCGAGCAGCTCGGCGATGACGCGCACCTCGCCGCCGCGCTGCTCGAAGCGGCGCACGTTGATGAGCCCGTTGGTGATGATCTGGCCGCTGGAGATGCTGGTCACGCGCCCGATCGAGAGGAAGACCCTGCGCTTGCCGGGGATCTCGACGACCAGCCCGACGACACTCGGCGGGTCGTTCTTGCGGTACACCACGAGCACGTCGCGCACGCGACCGACCCGGTCGCCGACCGGGTCGAAGACGCTGGTCCCGGCCAGCCGGGCGACGAAGATTCTGCTCGGGCTCACGTGTAATAACCTATGCCCTTCCCGCCGCAGCGGCCCTGACAATGGGATGATGGCGGCATGACGACACCCAGCCCCATGGGCGGCCGCAATCGCATCCTCTTCCCGACCCTGCCGCGAGGGGAGGTCGTGGCGACCTTCGAGACCTACCCCGAGGCCCAGGAGGCGGTCGACCTGCTCGCCCGCGCCGACTTCCCGGTCGACAAGGTCTCGATCGTCGGAAGCGACCTGAAGAGCGTCGAGCGCGTCACCGGCAAGCTGACCTGGGGCCGGGTGGCCCTCGCGGGCGCCGCGTCCGGGGCGTGGCTGGGCATCTTCTTCGGGCTGCTGCTCATCATCTTCTCGCCGACGGTGAGCCTGGCGTTCGTGTTCGCCGCCGTGCTGATCGGCGCGGGCTTCGGCATGCTGTTCGGCATCGCCTCGTACGCCATCAACCGCCGCCGCCGCGACTACACCTCGGTGATGCAGGTCATCGCGACGAGCTACTCCGTGCTCGTCGACTCGGACCTCGTCAACCGGGCCCGCAACCTCCTCGCGGGCGGGGGAGCGGGTGGAGGCGCGGCCGCGCCGGTCGGCCCGGCCGCCCCCGGGCTGCCGCCGCCGCCGCAGCACCCGAGCGCCCCGCCGCCCGCGCCGCCCCGCCCCCCCCCCCCCCCCCCCCGCCGGCCGCTCCCGAGCCGCCGGCGGGGCCGCAGCCTCCCGCAGCGCCCGAGCCGCCGACCGCGCCGCCGTCGGGTCAGCAGCCGCCGGCGCCGCTCGCCTAGCCCTCCCGAACGCACATCTGCGCCAAATCTCGGTACCGAGCGCGTCAGAACCGCGATTTGCGCCGAATCTCAGGACGGGGCGCGGGGATCAGCGCGCGCTCAGGCGCTGCACCCACGCCTCCACATCGTCGGCCGTGCGCGGGATGGCGATCGAGAGGTTCTCGGCGCCGTCCTCGGTGACGAGGATGTTGTCCTCGATCCGCACGCCGATGCCGCGGAAGCGCTCGGGCACGGTCAGGTCGTCCGGCTGGAAGTACAGGCCGGGCTCGATCGTGAAGGTCATGCCCGGCTCCAGCACGCCGTCGAGATAGAGCTCGCGGCGGGCCTGCGCGCAGTCGTGCACGTCGAGGCCGAGGTGGTGGCTGGTGCCGTGGACCATGTAGCGGCGGTGGTGCTGGTTGTCCGCCTCCAGCGCCTCCTCGGCCGAGACCGGCAGGAGGCCCCACTCGGCCGTGCGCCGCGCGATGACGCCCATCGCCGTGGCGTGGATCTCGCGGAACCGGATGCCGGGGCGCACGATCGCGAACGCCGCGTCCGCCGCCTCCCGCACGGTCTCGTAGACCAGCCGCTGCGTCTCGGTGAAGCTGCCGTCGATGGGGAAGGTGCGGGTGATGTCCGCGGTGTAGTAGCTGTCGACCTCCACACCGGCGTCGAGCAGGATCAGGTCGCCTGGCACCACCGGCCCGTCGTTGCGGGTCCAGTGCAGGATGCAGGCGTGCGGGCCGCTCGCCGCGATGGTGTCGTAGCCGACCGCGTTGCCGTCGGCGCGGGCGCGCCCGTTGAAGACGCCCTCCACCAACCGCTCGCCGCGGGGGTGCACGGTGATGCGGGGGAGGTCGGCGATCACGTCGTCGAAGCCGCGCGCGGTGGCCGCGACGGCGGCGCGCAGCTGGCCGATCTCGTACTCGTCCTTGATCAGCCGCAGCTCGGAGAGGTCGCGGGCGAGCCGGTCGTCCTCCGAGTGGTCCTCGGGGTCGCGGTCGCCGTCGGTGTCGTCCCACAGCAGCATGCGCGCGGCGTCCACCCGGTCGGTGATGCCGGGGTCGGCCTCCCGCAGCACGACCGTCTCGCCGTCGGCCTCGTCGAGCAGCGCGCCGACCTCGGCGATGCCGCGGGTCGGGAGGTCGAGGTCGGCGGCGACCTGGGCGAGCGAGGGGCGGGGGCCGATCCAGAACTCGCCGATCTCGGGGTTGGCGTAGAACTCGTCGGAGTCGCGGCCGGCGCGCTCCCGGAAGTACAGGGTCGCCTCGTGCCCGGCGGCTGTCGGCTCCATGACCAGCACGCTGCCCGGCTCGGAGTCGGAGCCCCAGCCGGTGAGGTGGGCGAAGGCGGAGTGGGCGCGGAACGGGTAGTCGGTGTCGTTGGAGCGCTGCTTGAGCCGGCCGGCCGGGATGATCAGCCGCTTGCCGGGGAAGAGCTCGGAGACGCGGGCGCGGCGGGACGCGGCGTACGCGGCCTGCTCGCGCGGCGCGGGGAGCACCTCCGGGCGCTCGGCCCAGCCGCTGCCGATGTACTCCTTGAACCGGTCGGAGCCCGGCGTGGTCGAGCGGTTGGCGGTCGCACGCGGTGCGGCCTCCGGCTCGACGGCCGTGGCGTCCGGCGTGACGTCGGGCGTGGCGTCGGTGGTGGCGACCGCGGCCTCGTCGGCGGCGGCGGCGCCCTCGGCGGGCGCGGTGGACGGGGTGGAGGGCTGCGACGACATGGCGACCATTCTCCCACTCCTAGGATGGTGTCCATGGTGGAGAAGCGACGGTTCCGGGGTCCCGTCGACCTGCACACGCACTCGAGCGTGTCGGACGGCACCCAGACCCCCGCCGAGCTGGTGCGCTCGGCCGCCGCCGCCGGTCTCGGCACCGTCGCCCTCACCGATCACGATTCCACCGCGGGGTGGGCGGAGGCGGCAGGCGCGGGCCGCGAGCACGGCGTCACCGTCATCCCCGCCATGGAGCTCAGTACCCGGATCGAGTTCGCCAGCGTCCACATGCTCGGCTACCTCTTCGACCCGGAGAACGAGGCGCTCGTCGCCGAGACGCGCCGCATCCGCGAGGGCCGCATGCGCCGGGCGGAGGACATGGTGCGCCGCATCGCCGAGGACTACGACATCACCTGGGCCGATGTCATGGCGCAGGCGACCGAGGGTGCGACCGTCGGCCGCCCGCACATCGCCGATGCGCTCGTGGCGCGCGGGCGAGCGCGCGGCCCCCCCGCCCCCCTAGCCCGCCTCCCGGCCCGGCGCACCCGCGGCGTCCCCCCCCCCAACCCCCCC
>NZ_JBPGXM010000102.1:0-14679 GCF_056755495.1 Leifsonia sp. KNZ12-8B | reverse complement strand
GGGGGGGGGGGGGGGGGGTGGTCGGCGTCCCCCCCCCCACCCACCCGTCCGCCCCCGCCCCCCGGGGGGGGGCCTTCCTGCGTTCTGCTGTCCCCTCCTCGCCTACCCGAGTCGTGAGTCGTTGCGAGTTCGGGGCGCGAGAAGTGACATGAGGTCACGAGTGGGCGGGGATCACGGGTGGCATTCTGTCAAGCCCTCGCGGGGCGGCCAGCGCGGTGGTGGAGTGGTGACGTGGGAAGTTCTGGGAGGTGACACCATGGCGGTGACCTTCGAAGGAATCACGGTCGACGACGACCTCGAGGTGATCGCGCTGTCGGACGCGTCCTGGCGGATCAGCGATCGGCGCTACCCGCCGGCCGGGCCGGGCGGCGTTCTCGCCTACGTCGAGCGGGACGCCTACGGCTACGACGTGCTGCTGCTCGGGCAGGGCTGGACGGAGACGCTCTGGGCGGACTGCCCGGAGGTCGCGCTGGCGTGCGTGCAGGCGCGGCGACCGAGCGCGCTGCCCGGCGCGCTCCCGGGCGCGCTGCCGACGGGCGCGGCCTGACCCCCCCGCCGGACGCTCTCACCTGCAGATTTGCGCCACATCGCGGTTTACGACCAGCAGGCACGCTCAGTCGAGCAGGCCGCTCTCGCGCAGCGCGTCCCACGTCGCCGGCGGCGGCGGGGTCGCGGCCAGGGCCGCGTTCGTGCGCACCTCCTCGGGCGTGCGCATGCCGACGACGCGGGTCGCCACGCCCGGGAGGGTGAGCGGGTACGCGAGCGCCGCCTGCGGCAGGGTCGCCCCGTGCGCCTCCACCACGTCGGCGATGCGGTTCGCCCGGGCCAGCAGCTCGTCCGACGCGGGCCGGTAGTCGAACGGCGCTCCCGCGGACGGTCGCGGCACCGCGAGCAGGCCGCCGTTGAAGACCGCCGCGGCCACCAGGCTGCGCCCGCCCGCGGCGGCGAGCAGCGCCTCCACCCGGTCGTGGTCGAGGAGGGTCGCGCGGCCGGCGATCATCGCGGTGTCGATCCCCGTCGTGCTCAGGAGGCGGATGGCCGCGTCGGCGCTGTTCGTGCCGATGCCGACCGCCCGCAGCACGCCCTGGTCCCGCAGGCCGATCAGCGCCTCCGCAGCGGACTCCGCCGCGCCGGGCACGCCGCTCGCGTCGGGGTCGTGCACGTACGCGATGTCGATGCGGTCGAGGCCGAGCCGGGCGAGACTGTCCTCGATCGAGCGCAGCACGCCGTCACGGGTGAAGTCCCAGCGGCGCGTGAGATCGCCCGGCACCTCGAAGATGTCGTCGTCGCGGGCGGCGGGAGGCACGCGCGGCTCCAGCACCCGGCCCACCTTGGTCGACACCACGTACTCGTCGCGCGGCCGGCCGCGCAGTGCAGCGCCCAGCCGTCGCTCCGACAGGCCGAGGCCGTAGTGCGGCGCCGTGTCGAAGTAGCGGATGCCGGCCGCCCAGGCCGCGTCCACGGCCGCCGCGGCGACCTCGTCCGACGTCTCCACGTACAGGTTGCCGAGGCTCGCCGCGCCGAAGCCCAGCTCGGTCAGCCGCAGCCCGGTCCCGGGAAGGTCGCGCTCACGCATCGGATGCCTCCAGGTAGGTGCGCCGGGCGGTGCCGGCGAGCACCGCCTCCTGCTCGTCGGCGGAGAGCCCGCCGATCAGCTCCCGCAGCGCCTCCAGCCAGGCGTCGAGCCCGCGGGTGAGGCGGACGAGCGGCCAGTCGGAGCCGAACATCAGCCGTGCCGGCCCGAAGCGGTCGAGCGCCCACTCCACCGGCCCGCGCAGGTCGTCCGCGCTCCAGGCCGCCCAGTCGGCCTCGATCGCCAGCCCGGAGAGCTTCGCGACGACGTTGTCGAGGGAGGCGAGCGCCGCGAGGTCCGCGCGCCAGGCCGACAGGTCGCCGCCCCTGAGCGGCGGTTTGCCGAGGTGGTCGAGCACGAACCGCGTGCCGGGATGCGCGCGAGCGACCTCCGCGGCCAGGCGCAACTGCTCGGGCAGCATGACGAGGTCGAAGGGGAGGCCGCGCGCGCCCAGCGCGTCCAGCCCGCGACCGACGGCGGCGCGGCCGAGCCACGCAGGGTCCGGGTCCTGGTGCGCGAGGTGACGGATGCCGACGAGGCCCGCGCCTCCCAGCTCCTCCAGCTGACGACCGACGTCGCCCTCCAGATCGACCCAGCCCACGATGCCCCGCACGGCCGCGCCGTCGACCAGGCCCAGGAGGTCGCGGGTCTCGGCGAGCGCGTTGCTCGACTGGACCACGACCGCGCCGTCGATGCCGGCCGCGGCCTGCGCCGCCGCCAGGTCGGCCACCCCGAAGTCACGGTCGATCGCGGCCATCGACACGGGGTCGATCCACGGCTGCGGCGTGCGCGACCGCGTCCACACGTGGGCGTGCGCGTCGAGGACGGCCATCACGACCGCGGGCGGAGGCGCAGCTCGTGCATGCCGCCGTCCACCGCGATGCTCGTGCCGGTGGTCGAGCCGTTCCGCGGGTCGGCGAGGTAGGCGACGGCCTCGGCCACCTCCTCGGCGCTCACCAGCCGGCCGTGCGGCTGACGCGCCTCCAGTGCGGCCCGCTCGGCGACCGGATCGGGCGCGGAGTCGAGCAGGCGTCCTACCCAGGGGGTGTCGGCGGTGCCAGGGTTCACGGCGTTGACGCGGATGCCGTCGGCGAGGTGGTCGGCGGCCATCGCCCGGGTCAGCGCGAGCACCGCGCCCTTGGACGCGCTGTAGAGGGCGCGCTGCGGGAGGCCGGCGGTCGCGGCGATCGAGCACGTGTTGACGATGGCGGCGTGGGAGGAGCGGCGCAGCGCCGGGAGCGCGGCCCGGGAGACGCGGACCAGGCCGAGCACGTTCACGTCGAGCACGCGGCGCCACTCGTCGTCGTCGTTGTCCTCGACGGTTCCCTGCGCGCCGATGCCGGCGTTGTTCACGACGATGTCGATCCCGCCGAGCTCGGTCTCCACGCGGCCGACGGCGGCGCGCACGGCCTCGTCATCGGTGACGTCGGCCGCCACCGCGAGGTCGGCCTCCGCCCCCTCCACCGCCCGGTCGAGCACCGCCACTCTGGCGCCGCCCGCGCGCAGGCGGGCGACGATCGCCGCTCCGATGCCCGACGCACCGCCGGTCACCACGGCGACGAGGCCGTCGAACGGCCCCGTGCCGGCGAACTGCTCCGTCATCGTCGTCCCTCCCCGTCGGCGCGGAACGCCTGCCGCTGGCGGCCGAGTCCCTCGATCTCGATCTCCACCACATCACCTGCGGCGAGGTAGGGGAAGCGGCCGGACAGCGCGACGCCCTCCGGCGTCCCGGTCAGGATGACGTCGCCCGGCTCCAGGGCTGCGTACTGGCTGAGGTGCCAGACCAGGTGGTCGACGTCGAAGACCATGTCGGCGGTGGTCGAGTCCTGACGCGGCTCGCCGTTCACCCAGCTGCGCAGCCGCAGCGCGGACGCGTCGATCTCGTCGCCGGTCACCAGCCACGGGCCGAGCGGGCTGAAGCCGGGAGCGATCTTGCCCTTGCTCCACTGGCCGCCCGACTGCTTCAGTTGCCAGTCGCGCTCCGAGAGGTCGTTCGCGGCGACGTAGCCGGCGATGTGCGCGCGGGAGTCGGCGGGCGAGTCGAGGTAGAGCGCGCGGGTGCCGATGACGACGCCCAGCTCCACCTCCCAGTCGGTCGTCGTGGAGCCGCGCGGGATCTCGACGTCGTCGTCGGGGCCGCCCACGGTGTTCGGCACCTTGAGGAAGAGGATCGGGATGGCGGGAGGCTCGGAGCCGGACTCCGCCGCGTGCGCGGCGTAATTCATCCCGACGCAGAAGATGGCGCCGGGGCGCGCGATCGGCGACCCGCGGCGCAGGCGGCCGGCGTCGGGCAGCTCGGTCAGCTCGCCCGCCGCGACGGCCGCGGCGATGCGCCCCAGCGACGCCGGTGCGAGCGCCTCGCCGTCGAGGTCGGCGGCGATCGGTCGCAGGTCGAGCGCCCGCTCCCCGTCGAACACCACGGGGACCTCGGCCCCTCGGTCGCCCAGTCTGCCCAGTCGCATCCGTTCCTCCTGCGTCGTCGCATCGTCCGAGTTGACGCCCAAACATCCGATGTTTAGGCTCGAGGCAAACATAGCCGGAGGCCCATCCATGAGCAAGTTCACGCGATTCGTCGTCGACGACATCCGCTTTCCGACGTCGACCGACTTCGACGGCTCGGATGCGATGAACCCCGACCCCGACTACTCGGCGGCCTACCTGCGGATCGAGACCGACGCCGGCGACGGGCTGACCGGCCACGGCTTCGTCTTCACCATCGGCCGCGGAAACGACGTGCAGTGCGCGGCGATCGCCGCCCTCGAGCCGTGGATCGCCGGCCGCGACGTGGAGGAGGCGCTGGCCGACCTCGGCGGCGTCTGGCGCGAGCTCGTCCACGATTCGCAGCTGCGCTGGCTCGGACCCGAGAAGGGCGTCATCCACATGGCGATCGGCGCCGTCGTGAACGCGCTGTGGGATCTCCGCGCCAAGCGGGAGGGCGTGCCGCTGTGGCTGCTCCTGGCGCGCCTCTCCCCCGAGCAGCTCGTCGACCTGGTCGACTTCCGGTACCTCAGCGACGCCCTCACCCGGGAGCAGGCGCTGGAGCTCCTGCGCGCCGCGGAGCCGCACCGGGAGGAGCGCATCCAGGCCCTGCTGCGCGACGGCTACCCCGGGTACACGACGACGCCCGGCTGGCTGGGCTACTCGGACGAGAAGCTGGCCAGGCTCAGCCGCGAGGCCGTGGCGGACGGCTTCACCCAGATCAAGCTGAAGGTCGGGGCCGACCTGCAGGAAGACATCCGACGTCTCAGCATCGCCCGGGAGGTGGTCGGCCCGGACATCCGCATCGCCGTCGACGCCAACCAGCGCTGGGACCGCGACGAGGCCATCGCGTGGATCCGCGAGCTGAGCCGGTTCGACCTGGCCTGGGTGGAGGAGCCGACCAGCCCGGACGACATCCTCGCCCACGCGGCGATCGCCGAGGCCATCGCCCCGGTGCCCGTCGCGACCGGCGAGCACGGCATGAACCGGGTGCTGTTCAAGCAGCTGCTGCAGGCGAAGGCGCTGGGTGTGCTGCAGATCGACGCCACCCGGGTGGCGGGCGTGAACGAGAACATCGCGATCCTGCTGCTGGCCGCGAAGTTCGGCGTCCCGGTGTGCCCGCACGCCGGCGGTGTCGGCCTGTGCGAGCTGGTGCAGCATCTGGCGATGTTCGACTCCATCGCCGTCTCCGGCAGCACGGAGGGCCGCATGATCGAGTACGTCGCGCACCTGCACGAGCACTTCGTCGAGCCGGTGGAGTTCGTGGACGCGCACTACCGCGCTCCGAAGCTGCCGGGGTCGGGCGCCGAGATGCTCCCCGCCTCCATCGCCGCCCACCGGCGCGAACCGGTCGCAGGCTAGGCTTCTCGCGTGGCGGTCACGGACGAGGCGATCTCTGCGATCAAGGGGATGATCCTCTCGGGCGAGCTCGTCCCGGGGCAGCGCCTCCCACCGGAGAAGGAGCTGAGCGAACGGCTCGGGCTCTCGCGCAACTCGCTGCGCGAGGCCGTCAAGTCGCTCGAGGTCATCCGGGTGCTGGACGTGCGCCGCGGCGACGGCACGTACGTCACCAGCCTGGAGCCTCGCCTCCTGCTCGAAGCGCTGTCCTTCGTCATCGACCTGCACCAGGACGCGACCGTGCTGGAGATCCTGGAGGTGCGGCGGGTGCTCGAGCCGTACGCGGCTGCGGCCGCGGCCCGGCGGATGAGCCAGGAGCGGCTGGACGCGCTCGAGGCGGAGCTGGCCTCGATCCGCGCGGAGGCGGACGTGGACGAACTGGTGGGCCACGACCTCCGCTTCCACGCCCTCATCTCGACCGCGGGCGGCAACGAATACCTCGCCGGTCTGCTCGACGGGCTCTCCGGCGGAACGGTCCGCGCCCGCGTCTGGCGCGGCATCACCGAGGAGCACGCGGCCGAGCGCACGCTCGCCGAGCACCGCGCCATCCTCGACGCGCTCCGCGAGGGCGACCCGGACCTGGTGCGGGCCGCCGTCACACTGCACATCGGCGGGGTGGAGAGCTGGCTGCGGAGGGCGGTGGAGTAGGGGCACGCCCTCAGGACCGCGCGACCGCCTCCACGCCGCCGGGAAACGCCAGCAGCGCCCGCTCGGCGACCGCCATCAGCGCCCGCCGCGAGGCTCCGGCCGCCGCCTGCACCGCGAGCCCCGAGCTGACGGTGGAGAGGTACCGTGCGAGTTCCGCAGGGCTCTCGCCGGGCGGGAGGTCGCCCTCCGCGCGCGCCCGGCGGAACCGCTCGGCGAACCGCCGCTCCCCCGCCGCCCTGCTGTCGGCGAGGAAGCGCACGATGCGCTGATCCTCGGGACTGCCGGCCAGGCCGCCCTGCACCGAGAGACAGCCCGCCGGCTTGCCGGGCTGCGTGATCGCCACGACGTTGCTGCGGAGGTAGTGCTCGGCCACCGCGCGGGCCGTCGGCTGGGCCAGCGCCTCAGCGACGTACGCCATGTCGACCTCGGCGTAGCGATCGACCGCGCGCCGGAAGGTGGCCTCCTTGTTGCCGAACGCCGCGTACAGGCTCGGCCGGTTGATCCCCATGGCGCCCGTGAGGTCGTCGAGCGTGGTGCCCTCGTAGCCCTGCCGCCAGAACACCTCGATGGCCTTGTCGAGCGCCTCCTCCACGTCGAACGAGCGCGGCCTGCCGCGGACTGCCGTCATGGCGACCCCTTTCTGTACTGCTCTGGAAAAAATTATCGCGCACCGGGAATAGCGCTGCAAGCGGAGTGTTTTCTGTACCAACTGGAACAGAAAGGGACCATGATGAGCACCTCATCCACCTCCATCACCGCCACGACCGACCTCACCGGGAAGAAGGCCCTCGTCACCGGAGGCTCGCGCGGCATCGGCGCGGGCGTCGCGCGCTCGCTCGCCGCCCACGGCGCGACCGTCGCGATCACGTACTGGTCGTCGCCCGAGCGCGCGGAGGGCCTGGTCGCCGAGATCACGGCCGCCGGCGGCACGGCGGTCGCCGTCAGGGCGAACAACGGCGACGCCGACGCGGCCCGGCAGGGCGTGCGCGACGCGGTCGACGCGCTCGGCGGCCTCGACATCCTCGTCAACAACGCGGGAGGCGGCTGGTTCGAGCCGTTCGCCGAGACGCCGGACGAGCACATCGAGCACACCATCGACCTCAACGTGCGCGGCACGGTCTACACCACGCAGGCGGCGCTCGAGAGCATCCCCGACGGCGGCCGCATCATCACCATCGGCAGCGTGAACGCCGAGCGCATCCCCTTCACCGGCGGCGCCGTGTACGGCCTGACGAAGGCCGCGATGGTCGGCTTCACGAAGGGCTTGGCGCGCGACCTCGCGCCGCGCGGCATCACGGCCAACGTCGTGCAGCCCGGCCCGATCGACACCGACGGCAACCCCGCCGCGGGCGACTCCGGCGACTACCTGGCCGCGTTCACGGCGTTCGGCCGCTTCGGGCACAGCTCCGACGTCGGCGAGCTGGTGTCGTGGATCGCGTCCGACGCCGCCGGCTACATGACCGGCTCCGCGGTGACGATCGACGGCGGCTGGACCGCCTGAGCAGCAGAAGGGCGGGGCGCTGCCGCCTGAACGGTCGCTGGGCGAGCGGCGGCGGGGACGCGCGTACGATCGAGCGCGTCCCCGCCCGATCCCTCCCGGAGGTTCCGATGACCGACAGCACCACGCCCGCCACCATGTCCGCCCTCGTGCACCGCTCGTTCGGCGACCCGGCCGAGGTGCTCACGGTGGAGGAGCGGCCGCTGCCCCAGCCCGGGCCCGGCCAGGTGCGGGTGCGGATGCTGCTGTCGCCCATCCACAACCACGACCTGATGACCATCCGCGGCCAGTACGGCTTCGTCCCCGACCTGCCGGCGCCCGCCGGGACCGAGGCGCTCGGTGTCGTGGATGCGCTCGGCGACGGCGTCGACCGGCTCGCCGTCGGGCAGCGCGTCGCCGGCGGCACGTTCGGGGTGTGGGCCGAGTACTACCTCGCCGACGCCGCGGGCCTGGTCCCCGTGCCGGACGGGCTCCCGGACGAGGCGGCCGCGCAGCTGGTGTCGATGCCGTTCAGCGCCGTCAGCCTCCTGCATCGGCTCGACCTGCAGGAGGGCGACTGGCTCATCCAGAACGCCGCGAACGGCGCGGTCGGCCGGATGGTCGCGCGGCTCGCCGCGGTCCGCGGCCTGAACGTCGTCGGCCTGGTGCGCCGCGCCGGCGGCGTCGACGAGTTGCGCGAGCAGGGCATCGAGCGCGTGGTCGCGACCGACGACGACGGCTGGCGCGATCGGGTGACCGCGATCACCGGCGGCGCGCCGATCCGGGTGGGCGTCGACTCGGTGGGCGGCTCCGCCTCCGGCGACCTGGCCTCGGTGCTGGGCGACGGCGGGCAGCTGGTGATCTTCGGCGCCATGGCGTCCGGGCGGGTGGAGGTGGCGACCTCCGACATCCTGTTCCGCGGTGTGACCGTCCGTGGGTTCTGGGGCAGCGCGGTCGGCAAGGAGCTGACGCCGGAGACCCGCGGGGCGCTGTTCCAGGAGCTGTTCGCCCGCGTCACGGACGGCACGCTCACCCTCCCGGTCGACAGCATCCACCCGCTCGCGGAGTCGCGCGCGGCGGTCGAGGCGAGCGGGCGGCCCGGCCGCGTCGGCAAGGTGCTGCTGCGCGGCGCCGAGTCGTGAGCTGATGTCGCTTCTCGCGCCCGCAACCCGCATCCACTCACGACTCGGCAGAGCGGTCACGCGCGCGCGATGCCCGCGATCTGCGGGTTGAACGGCAGGAGCGGGGTGTGCACGCGGTAGCGCTGCACGTCGACGCTTGCGAAGCCGGCCTCCCGGATGAGGCCCTCGAGGTCGCGCTCGCACGAGCAGCCCTCGAACGTCCAGGCCCAGGGTCGGCGGACGAGGCGCTGCGCCGCCCGGGTGAGCGTGCCCTCGCCGGCGACGACGTGCTCCACGAAGCGGAAGGTACCGCCCGGCCGCAGGATGCGGCGCACCTCCGCGAGCACCGCGGCCGGGTCGCCGACCGAGCAGAGCACGAGCGACGAGATGACCGCGTCGACGCTGCCGCTCGGGAGGCCGGTGTCCTCTGCGGTGCGTTCGCGCAGGTCGAGGCGCACGCCGCGATCACGGGCGGCGGTCTCCAGGCGCGGGTGCATGTAGCGGTTCGGCTCGATCGCGATCAGGGTGCAGCCGGGCGGGAGGTGGCGGAGGTTCGCGCCGACGCCGGGGCCGAGCTCCACGACCTCCGACGGGAGGCCCGCATAGACGCGTCGCTTCCGGACGCGCAGGCTGCGCTCCAGGTACGGGCCCATCAGACCGAAGAAGGCGGCGTTGAACCGGCCGCGGCCGCGGTGCAGCGCGAAGCCGGTGGTGGACGGGGTGGAGGTGCTGGTCGTCTCGCTCATGCCTCCACTCTCCGCGACGGTCGCCGTGCGCGCAGGCGGGGAACTACCCCACTCGGCCGCCCCGCGTCTCCGCGTACCAGGCGGCGATCTGCGCGCGCGACCGCACCCCGAGACGCAGGCGGATGCGCTCGACGTGCCCCTCGGCCGAGCGCTCGTCGATGCCGAGCTGCTCGGCGATCTGCCGGTTCGTGCGGCCGGCGCTGACGAGGGCGGCGGCCTCCAGCTGGCGACCGGTCAGCGGCCCGGCGGCCCGGGCGACCGGCAGCCCGAGGAAGCGCCGGATCTCGCGCACCAGCGCGTCCGCGTCGCCGGCCCACGGGAGGTGCGAGCGGCCCGGCAGCACGACGAGCCGGGCGTCCGGGATGCCCGCGGCGAGCGCCTCCGCCTGCGCGACGGGAGCCGCCCGGTCGTGCGCGCGATGCACGACGAGCGTGGGCGCCGTCACGCGCACGAGGAGGTCGGTGACGTCGAGCTCGTAGCTCAGGGCGAGCAGCGCCCTCGCCGTCGCGGCGGTGGACGAGTCGCGCTGGTACCGGCCGAACGCCTGCCGGGCGGCCGGGCGGGCGTCCGCGGCGAAGACCTCGGTCAGGACGTCGGAGCCGAGACCCCAGTGCGCCTCCACCAGTCCGAGCAGGTGGTCGCGGGCGCTGGGCGGCGAGAGGGCGGCGCCGGACGCCCAGCCGCCGTACAGCACCAGCCTGTGGACCGTCTCGGGATGCGCGGCCGCCCACGCGACGGCGACTGGTGCCCCGAGCGACCAGCCGACGAGGTCCACGGGGCCGGGGAGGGCGTCGGGCGTGGCGAGCACGGCCTCCAGCTGCTCCAGCTCGGAGGCGAGGGAGGGAGGCCGGGTGGCCGGCCCCGACATCCCGCAGCCCGCCCGGTCATAGCGCAGGAGGCGGGAGCCGCGGGCGAGCCCCTCGAGGAAGGCGCGCTCCTCCGGCAGCTCCCAGCCGCGCTCGAGGTGGCCGAGCCAGCCGGAGACGGAGACGACGGGGCGGGTGGCGGCGTCGCGGCCGGAGCCGCCGGGCGCGCCGCGGCCGCCGCGGCCACGGGGGCCGCCACCGTCCACCACGGCGTACGCCAGCTCGCCGCCGCTCGCCGTCGCGGCCCGCCCGATCCGCTGCTGCACGCGCCCATTCTCCACAGGCCGCGATCCACTTGGCACGACACGCCGTCTCGCTCCTCCGCGAGACGGCGTGTCGTGCCAAACGGACCGGGTCAGAAGGACGCGGCGTGCTCGAAGGTCAGGCGCAGCGGCTCCACCGCGGTGTCGAGGTTCGCGCCGCCGCGATAGCGGGTGGCGATGTGGCGCTCGGGCAGGCGCGGGTTCCCGGCACCGAAGAGGCGTTCGCGCAGCGTGCCGGAGCGCTCCCCCTCGGCGGGCAGGCGGCCGCGGCGGCGCAGCTCGGGCACCACGAGCTCGGCGAAGTCGCGGGCGGTGTCGAAGGAGTGGTACTGGCGGAGGTTGATGCCGTCCAGGCCGTCCTCGTCGAGCCAGCGCTCGATCGCGTCGGCCACGGTCTTCACATCGCCCACCACGAGGAAGCGCTCGTCTCGGCCCTGCTTGATGAAGTCGAGCGCCTGCCCCACCGTCGCATCCAGCGGCAGGTACGGCACGCGAGACGCCGGGAACTCCGCCCTGGCCAGCGCCTCCCGCACGGTGATGTCGCGTGGGAACGCGGTCAGGTCGACCGGGAGGCTGGAGTGCGCCAGGATGCCGTCGAGGCTCGCGTGCTGCCGGTACAGCCTCCACTTGTCCTCGGCCTCCTCCCGCGTGCGGCCGACGATGACGCCGGCCATCGCGATGAACTTGACGTCGTCGCGGCGGCGGTGGTGGCGCTCGGCGGCGTCGCGCATGCCGTCGGCGTTGCGGCGGAACTCCTCGCTGGTGCGCCCGCCGGTGAACACGACCTCCGCGTGCCGGCCGGCGAACTCGATGCCCGCCGGGGAGCCCGTCGCCTGGAACAGCACCGGCGTGCGCTGCCGCGACGGGTGCACGATGTGCGGGCCGGCCACGCGGTGCCGCTCGCCGACGTGGTCGATGTAGCGGACCTTCGCGGGATCGGTGAACACGCCGGCCGCCCGGTCCGCGACCACGGCGTCGTCGTCCCACGACCCCTCCCACAGCTTGTAGAGCACGTCGAGGTACTCGTCGGCGTAGCGGTAGCGCTCGTCGTGCGGGATCTCCTGGTCGAGCCCGAAGTTGCGGGCGGCGTTCGGGAGGTAGGAGGTCACGATGTTCCACCCGATCCGCCCCTTGGTGAGGTGGTCGAGGGTCGACATGCGGCGGGCGAAGGCGAACGGAGGCTCGTACGTCGTCGAGAACGTGACGCCGAATCCCAGCCGCTCGGTCACCGCGGCCATGGCCGGGACGAGAAGCAGCGGGTCGAGGTTGGGGCTCTGCAGCCCCTCCCGGAGCGCCGTCTCGGGGCCGCCGCGGAACACGTCGTACGCGCCGATCACGTCGGCCAGGAAGATGCCGTCGAAGCCGCCGTGCTCCAGCAGTTGCGCCAGCTCGAGCCAGTAGTCGAGGTCGGCGAACCGCTCGCGGTTGTTGCCGGGCAACGGCCAAAGGCCGTGGGTGATGTGGCTCACGCACGCCATCTCGAACAGGTTGACGAACAACTGCTTCGGCTCGCTCATGCTGCGGCCTCCTTCTCGATGATGCGCTCGGCGCCGCGGGCGGCCACGGCGGCCGGGTCGAACTCGGGGATGGCCGCGATCAGGGCCTTCGTGTACGGCTGCTGCGGGTGCTCGAACACCTCGACCGGCGTCCCCTCCTCGACCACGATGCCGTCCTTCATGACGAGCACGCGGTCGCTGAGGTGGCTGATCACCCCGAGGTCGTGCGAGATGAAGAGGAACGCCGCCCCCGACTCCCGCTGCAGGGCCGCGAGCAGGTCGAGGATCTGCGCCTGGATGGTGACGTCGAGCGCCGACACCGCCTCGTCGAGCACGATCACGTCCGGCCGCGGCGCGAGCGCCCGCGCGATGGCGACGCGCTGCCGCTGGCCGCCCGAGAGCCGCAGCGGGAACCGCGGCAGCACGCTCTCGGGGAGGCCGACCTCCGCGAGCAGTTCGGTCAGCCGGGCGCGGCGCTCCTCCGCCGACGCGAACGGCTGCGACCGGAGGGCGTCGAGCAGGATGCGCTCGACGGTCCAGCGCGGGTCGAACGAGCTCAGCGGGTCCTGGTAGACGACCGCGATCCGGGCGCGCAGGCTGCGGCGCCGGCTCTCCGGCAGCCGGGACCAGTCCTGCCCGAGCAGCCGGACCTCCCCGCCGTCGATGCCGTCGAGCCCCAGGGCCAGCCGCGCGGTCGTGCTCTTGCCGGAGCCCGACTCGCCGACGATGCCGAGCGTCTCGCCGGCCCGGAGGGCGAACGACACGTGGTCGACCGCGGTCGTGACCGTGCCGTCGGAGGTGTGGAACCGCTTCACGAGGTCGGTCGCCTCCAGCACCACGTCGCCCGGGGCGGGCTTCGGCGGCAGCGGCGGCGCGCCGGGGACGAGCGCGTGCCCCCGCGTCGCCTCGCTCGGCACGGCCGCGATCAGGGCGCGGGTGTACTCGTGCTGCGGGTCGCCGAGCACCTCGGCCGAGGTTCCCTGCTCGACGACCTCGCCGCCGCGCATCACGAGGATCTGGTCGGCGAGCCGGGCGACCACGGACAGGTCGTGGCTGATGAGGACGATGGAGGCTCCGCGCGCCTTCATGCCCTCCAGCTGTGCCAGCACCTGGGCCTGCACGGTCACGTCGAGGGCGGTGGTGGGCTCGTCGGCGATCACGATGTCGGGGTCGAGCGCGATGGCCGAAGCGATCAGGGCACGCTGGCGGAGGCCGCCGGAGAGCTGGTCGGGACGCTGCTTCGCGCGCACCTCGGGGTACGGCACGCCGACCCGCTCCAGCAGCTCCAGCACGCGCTGCCGGCGCGCGGCGCGGTCGCCCCAGCCGTGCAGCTTCAGCGCCTCCGCGATCTCGCGGCCGACCGGCCGGAGCGGGTCGAGGGAGACGAGGGCGTCCTGCAGCACGAAGCCGATGTCGCGGCCCCGGATGCGCCGCCACTGCCGCGCGGTGAAGTGCCGCACGTCCTCGTGGTGGATCTCGAGCGCCTCCGCCTCGACCGTCGCGTTGCGCCCGGCCAGGCCGACCAGGGAGCGCGCGGTCACCGACTTGCCGGAGCCCGACTCGCCGACGATCGCGACACACTCCCCGGGCAGGAGGTCGAAGCTCACGCCCTTCACGACCGGGCGGTGCGCGCCGTCGACCACGAAACCGGTGCGCAGGTCGCGCACCCGCAGGCGCGCGGCCGGCCGGCCGCTGATCTCTCGTTCCGCGATGCTCACGACCGCTCTCCCTTCTCCAGACGGGCTTGGATGTGCCGACCGATCGTCGTCGCTGCGAGCGCCACCGCGACGATCACGAGGCCGGGGATGACGACGAGCCACCACGCCGTCGTCAGGTACGCGCGGCCCGCGTCGAGCAGCGCACCCCACTCGGAGGCGGGAGGCGCGACGCCGAGCCCGAGGAACGACAGGCTCGACGCCCACACGATCGACTGCCCGATCGAGAGCGCGAACACCGCGACCAGCGGACGCAGGGCGTTCGGGAGGATGTGCGCCCGCACGATGCGCAGCCGCGAGTGCCCGAGCGCGGTCGCCGCCTCCACGTAACCGGAGGTGCGCGCGCCGAGGATCTGGCCGCGGATCATGCGCGCGTAGCCCGGCGCGGTGCCGATCCCGACCGCGAGGACCTGCGTCGCGGCGCTCGGGCCGGCGATGGCGATGAGGAGCAGGGCCAGGAGCAGCGCCGGGAAGGCGAACAGGACCTCCACCAGCCGGTCGATCACGAGCGCGACCGGCCGGACGCCGAGCGCCGCGAGGGTGCCGAGCACGAGCGCCAGCCCGACGCCGACCGCCGCGGCGCCGAGGCCGATGGTGAGGGAGTCGCGCGCGCCCCACACGACCCGCGTGTACAGGTCGCGGCCGGACTCGTCGGTGCCGAAGGGGTGCGCGAGGCTCGGCGGCTGGAGGGCCGCCTGGTAGTCGATCGCGGTCGGCAGCTGCGTGGTCAGCGCCTGCGGCGCGAGGACCGCGACGAGCAGCAGCAGCGCGAAGGCGATGGCGAGGTACCTGTCTCTTATACACATCTCCGAGCCCACGAGACCGAGGCTGAGGTCGGATGCCGTCGTCGGCTTGAAAAAAAAAGGGGGGGGGGGGGGGGGGGGGGGGGGGGGGGGGG
>NZ_JBPGXM010000101.1:0-14651 GCF_056755495.1 Leifsonia sp. KNZ12-8B | reverse complement strand
GGCGGGGCCTGGGCGCCGCGGCCCCGCACCGCCCCGGCCGTCGACCGCGCGCCCGGCGCGCGGGCTTTGCGCGCGGGGGCGCGCGCGGACACGCGGCGGCGACGGCGCGGTCGACGATGTCGGCCGAGCGGACGCCGGAGAACTCCGACTCCGGGTCGACGATCACCCGGTGCGCGAGCACCGGCTGGGCGAGCTCGCGGATGTCGTCGGGCGTCACGTAGGTGCGGCCCGCCGCGATGGCCCAGGTCTTCGCCGCGCGCGCGAGGGCGAGAGCCCCGCGGATGCTGACGCCGAGCGCCGCATCCTTGTCGTCACGGGTGGCGGTCACGATCTCGCTCAGGTAGCCCATCACCGACGCGTCGGTGTGCACCTCCGACGCCAGCTGCGCCAGCGTCGTCACCGAGTCGGCCGCGATGATCGGCCGCACGCCGGCCGCGCGCGACCGGTTGGACGAGTCCAGCAGCAGGTCGACCGTCGTCGCGTGGTCGGGGTAGCCCAGCGAGGTCTTGATCAGGAAGCGGTCGAGCTGCGCCTCCGGGAGCGAATAGGTGCCGGCCTGCTCGACCGGGTTCTGCGTCGCGATGACGACGAACGGCGAACCGACCGGGTGGCCGACGCCGTCGACCGTGACGACGCCCTCCTCCATGACCTCCAGCAGCGCCGACTGGGTCTTCGGGCTGGCGCGGTTGATCTCGTCGGCGAGGACGACGGAGGCGAAGATCGGGCCGGGGTGGAACTCGAACCGGCCGGTCGACTGGTCGTAGATCGTGACGCCGGTGACGTCGGACGGCAGCAGGTCCGGGGTGAACTGGATGCGCGACTGGGTGCCCTCGATCGTGTTCGCGAGCGCCTTGGCGAGCACCGTCTTCCCGGTGCCGGGCACGTCCTCCAGCAGCACGTGGCCGCCGGAGAGCATCGCCGTGATCACCAGGCGGATGCTGTGCTCCTTGCCGAGGATCGCCTTGTCGACGTTCGCGACGAGCTGCGCGAACGCTCCGGCGAACCAGTCCGCCTGCTCCTGGGTCACTGCCACTGCTGTGCCTCTCCTTCGTTGCTGAATGCGGTGCGCGTCGCCGGGATCACGGCGACCAGTCCTGGACGCTGCTCGACACGCCGTTCACGACGACGTAGGCGCCCTTGAAGCCGCAGTACGGCTGGGACTTGTCCGGCGTGCCCCGGTAGTGCGCGTGACCGTTCCCGTCCGTCGAGATGGAGGGCGCCCACAGCGTTCCGCCGTTGCAGTGCACCTCCATCGGGTAGGTGCGGTTCGCCGGGAAGTTGTCGAGGGTCACGTCGTACGTGAAGCTGTGCGGATAGCCGGGGACCTTGTCGCCCTGCTTCAGCGTGACCGTGGCCGGCGGGTCCGGCTTCTTCTCCACCTGCACGCTGTTGGAGCTCGCGCGCGGGCCGTCCTTGCCGCTGCCGTCGTTGGTCGCGTAGACCTCGAACGAGTAGGTGCCGACGCCCTTGTTGTTCGCGGTCGCCGAGGTGTTCTTCGTGTCGACCCAGCCGCCGCCGTTGAGGCGGTAGTGATAGGTGACCGAGCCGCCGCCGGTCTCGGCCGCGCCGGAGAGCCCGTTCCAGCTCATCCGGAGGTCCTGGGGCGCGTACTGACCGGCCTGGATCTTCGCGTTCTGCACCTTCGCCGGCGTGCCATACGGGGTCACCGAGGCGCTCTGCGGCGACAGCTCGCTCCAGCCGTCGGCGTTGTGCGCGCGGACCGCGAACGCGTACGAGGTTCCGTTGGTGAGGCCGGTGATCGTCACCGTGCCCACGTCGTTCACCGTGACCGGGTTCGGGCCGCCGCTGACCTCGTAGCCGTCGATCGGCTTGCCGTTGTCGGCCGGCGCCGCGATCGTCACGGTCGCCTGCCCGTCCGTGGCCTTCGCGTCCGCGGGCGCCTTGGGCTTGGCCGGCACATCGTGCACCGTGACGCGGTACTGGCCGATGGCGGAGGCGGTGCGCTTGGGATCCTTGGTCGCGTCCTGCACGTGGTAGACGATGTTCACCGCGCCGATCGCCGCGCCGGAGGCCGCGCTCACCGTGATGGACGAGCCCGTGTGCGTGACGGTCACACCCGCGGGCGCGCTCTGCGCCTTGGCGTCCGTGATCGTGAGCGGCTTGCCCGGGAACGGGTTGATCCACTCGGCATCGCTCGACGCGCCCTCGAGCGTGACCGACTTCCCGCGCTGGAGCTCGTTGGTCTGCGGCGGGTTCTTCTGCGACGCGACCGGCCGGCTGGAGCTCACGACCTGCACGTTCACCGTCCCGGTGATCGTGTGCGTGCCCGAGCTGATCGTGACCGAGATCGTCGCGGTCTCCCCCGCCTGCACGCCGAGCGGCGCGGAGAGCGACAGCGTCGACCCGCTCAGCGTCGCCTGGATCTTCGGGTTGCTGGAGGCGCCGCCGGTGAAGGTCAGCGCGTTCAGGATCGCCGGGTTGGGGTGATAGGCCGACGCCCTCAGGTCGACAGCGAGCGGAGCCTCCCCCGGCTCGATCTTCTCGCTCGGGGACGTGAAGGTCGGGGCGACGTCGGACTGGTCGGGGTCGCCGACCGTGATCGGCAGGACGAGCCGCGTGATGCGGTCCTCGTCGGTGCCGCTCTCGCGGCCGTCGTTCACCGAGAACGTGATGGCGGCGGGCCCGCGGTAGTCCTTCGCCGCGGTGAAGGTCAGCGTCTGGTCGTCGCCGTAGGACGAGTCCCCGGAGCTGTTGGTGGCGCTCACCCCGTCGGCGCCGGTCAGCTTGTAGGAGCGGCCGGACGGGACCGTGATGATGTCGGAGAGCCGCCAGCTCTTGGAGCCGTTCATCTTCACGATCTGCTGCGGCAGGCCGTCCCTGATGCGCGGCGGCGCCGTGGCCTCGCCCTTCGGCGGCACGATGATGAAGGCGTGGCCGACGAGCGAGGTCACCGGGTCGGTGACGGTGTACGCGATGGCGATCCGGCGCTCCGTCGGCTTCACGGTGATCGTGCCGTCGTCGTTGACCGCGGCGGCGGAGGCGTTGGGTCCGGTGACCGCGAGCTTCAGCGCGTCCGGGAGGCCGGAGGGGTTGGTCGCCCCGTCGAGGGCGTCGACCTTCACGCTGTCCTTGTTCGCGACCTCGTCCGGCTCCAGCACGTGGTCGACCGCGGTCGGCGGAACGTCCTTCGCCTTGGTCGTGACGGTCACCTGGATGAACGCGCTGGCGACACCGCCCTGACCGTTGCCGATCTGGTAGCGGACGACGTACGAGCCCTCGGTGTCCGGCGCCTCCACCAGCACGAGCTTGCCGTGGACCGACGCCTTCAGGCCCTCGTCGACCTGGAGCAGCTTCTTCTGCACCGCGATGGCGTAGCCGTTGGGGTCGGAGTCGTTGTCGAGCACCGGCACCGAGGCGGTGCGGCCGGGCTTCACCTGCACCGGGTCGTTGACGGCGATCGGCGGGCGCACCTGGTCCGGGCGCGGGATGACGCCGATCGTGATCGTGCCGGTAGCGGTCTTCCCGTAGGTGTCCTTCACCGTGTACGTGAAGGTGTCGGTGCCGGCGGAGTCCGGGTACGCCTCGTACGTGAAGGAGCGGCTGTCGGAGGCCGAGATGCGGCCGAGGGTGGGCTGCGAGCCGAGACCCGAGAGGGTCACCGAGTCGCCGTCCGGGTCGATGCCGTCGAGCGGCACCTCCACCGGGACCGACGAGCCCGCGAACGCGCGCACCGTGAGCAGGGCGGGCTGCGGAGCCCGGTCGCCCGCCTTGCCTGCGGGGGTGACGACGAAGCTCACCGTCGCCTGCGCCTTCTGGCCGTACTTGTCGGTGATGCCGTACACCACCGTGTACTGGCCGGGCGTGCTCGGCGCCTGGTAGCGCACGGTCTCCCCGCTGACGAAGGCGGTCGCGCCCTGGCCGGCGCCGGCGGTGTCGCGCAGCTCGGGGTCGAGCTCGAAGGGCGCGTTGTCGGGCGAGTAGTCGTTGTCGAGCACGTCGGCCGTCGCGACGTCGCCCGCGCGCACGGTGACGGTGTCGTCGACCGCGACCGGGGGCTGGTGCTGGACGAGCGGAGGCACGGGCACGACCGTGATGCCGGCCGTCGACTCCGCGACGCCGTCCGAGACGGTGTACTCCAGCTGCACCTGGTCGGCGAGCACGGTCGGCGCGGTGATCTTGACGACCGCGTTGTCGAGCACCTCCACGTTGAGGTCCTCGGCGCCCTTGCGCACGTCGAGCGACCGCACGGCCAGCACGCGGCCAGAGGGCGACACGTCGTTCGCGAGGACCGCCACCGAGGTCGGTTCGCCCGGCCGCACGTACGCCTTGTCGGTGACCGCGATGGGCGGTGCGTCCGACGCGCCCTGCTGGGCGATGTCGAAGCGCGCGAGACCCGTGGTGGTCTTCGCGCCCGCGCCGAGCGTGTACACCACGTAGTACTCGCCGGCTGCGTTGGTCGTGAGCGTGATCGTGCCGCGCTGGGTGTCGGTCGTGACCTGGGCCGAGCCGCCGCTGTCGATGCTCGCGCCGACGAGCGTGAGCGGATCGCCGGAGGGCGTCTGGTCGTTGTCGAGCGGGTGCACCACGACCGAGCGGCCGGTGAAGCCGTCGGCGAAGTCCGGGACAGCGACGGGGTCGAGCGCCCCGGTCGGCTTGACCGTGACGATCAGGCTGCCGGTCGCGGAGGCGCGGCCGTCCGACACCGTGACGCGCACCTCCTTCGACCCGGCCTGACCGGTCTTGCTCGTGAAGGTGACGTCGCCGTTCGGCTTGAACCGCACGTCGTCCTCGGTGGTCGCGGTGGCGGCCACGAGCGAGAGGTCGTCGCCGTCCGGGTCGATCCAGTCGTTGAGCACGTTGTAGGTGAACGACTGGCCGACCTCCGTCTGACCGGTCGACGGCCTGGTGGAGGCGGGCGGCTTGTTCTCGGCGGGCTGCCGGAGGGTCGCATCCACCTGGGCGGACGAGGTGCCGCCGCGGCCGTCGGAGATCGAGTACCGGAACGTGATCGTGCCGCTCAGCTCGGCCTTCGGCGTGAACTGCACCGCCCGCGCGCCCTCGACCAGCTGCACCTCCGCCTGCCCCGCCGGGACGCCGGAGAGCTCGGTGATGGTGAGGATGTCGCCGTCGGGGTCGGTGTCGTTGGTCAGCACGTGCAGGATGGTCGACCGCCCCGGCCGCACGCCGTACGTGTCGTCCGCCGCGGTCGGCGGACGGTTGACGGAGGTGCGCTGCGCGAGCGTGTCGGCGAAGGATTGCACGACCGGCTTCTCCTCGCCGGTGTTGCCCTCGACGGTGGTGTCGTTCGGCTTGAGCTGGGCCCAGTTCTGCACCAGGCGCATATCGGAGGAGACCACCCAGGCGTTGCCGTCGCGGAGGTTGTTGAGCGCGATGACCCCGTGGTTGACCCGGAACTCGAGGTCGTCGCCCTTCACCGGCTGGTCGATGTCGATGCCGATCGCCTTCTTGCCGTCGCACGCGTACAGGTAGCGCGCGGAGCCGGCCCAGGCGCCGTAGGAGCAGTCGCCGAGCCGGACGGGCGCGCTGACGGCCTTCGCGCCTCCACTCGACGCCTTGCCGGCCGGGGCCGCCGTCACCTTGCCGCCCCCGAGCGGGACCGTCAGCAGGCTGTCGGCCGTCGCGACGACCGCCGCGTCACCGCTCGCGCTCGGCTGCTGCACCCGCAGGCCCTTGGCCGGGAGGCTCACCGTCGTCCCCGAGCCGGTGATCAGCCGGTTGCCCTGGGTGTCGAGCACGACCGGCTGGTCGCCGACCGCGGAGAGCTGGAACGCGCCGGGCACCGGGAACGTCGCGGTCGTCGCGGACGCCCCGGGATGCTCCACCGTGACGAGCTTGCCGCCCTTGGGTGCGACGACGAAGGTCTTGCCGGACTTCGCGACGGTCAGCTGGGCGCCGGTGCCGACCTTGGCGACCGGCTTCGTCGTGGCCTTGTCGAAGTCGAGCCGGCCGGAGGCGTCGAGCACCCAGAGCGAACCGGTCGGCGACAGCACCGACAGCGTCGTGTCGCCGTAGCCGACCTGGGAGCCCTCCGGGATCTGGATGCGGCCGCCGAGCGAGACGTACGCCGGGTCGATCCGGTCGACGGTGCCGTGCGGGAGGTCGGTGAGGAAGTAGGCGGAGCCGTCCTGCAGCACGTCGAGGTCGGAGCTGGAGCCGGTCACGGCCGCATCGAGCTCGTCGATCTGGTGGTTGAGCCGGCCGCCGAGCAGCTTCTCGCCGTTGGTGACCCAGACATCGCGGGTGTCCAGTTCGACGGCGTTGACCGGGAAGCCCTTGTGCAGCACGGCGATCGTCAGCGGCACCCCGGCGACGACGGCGACCGCGGTCGCGAAGGCGAGTGTCTTGCGTTCCCGCAACCACCTGCTCAACGACGCCACGATCCGAATAACCCCCGGTCTGAAAAACCGCTGCCTACGGTAACACGCTCCCCAACAGGGGCCAGATGGGGAGCGGTCCCCATTCGGGTGTCAGCGGGCCGCGCCCCCGGCGGGGCCGGCCTGGGTGCCGACGTCGTCGCCGTCGTCGCCGTCGTCGGCGGTGTCGGCGGTGTCGGCGGCGACGCCGTCGAGCAGCGGCAGGTCCTCGATCCCGACCAGGCGCGTGGTGACCGCGTACTCCACCAGGCGGGCGCGGCGGTTGGTGGCGAGCTTGCCGCGGCCGCCGCGCAGGCCGGCGACGCCCAGCTTGTCGAGCTTGTCGCAGACGTTGTCGAGCTTGCGGTTGAAGGTCGTCATGCTCCAGCCCAGGCGGGCCGCGGCCTCCGCCGAGCTCGGGATGGTGCCGCGGCCGGGGACCGACTGCGTCAGCACCCCTTCGGCGAGGGCGACGATCAGCTGCCGCTGGCTCGTGGTGAGCGTGACCGGCAGCACGGTCGTCGAGCCGCCGGAGCCGTCCGCCGCGACCGCGGTGCCGAACCAGTCCTCGTCGCTCGTGATGGTGAAGTCGTAGGTCGTGGCTCCCGCGCTGAACATGACGTGCATGGTCTGGAACACGATCGGCAGCTTCGCCCCCGGGGCGAGCCACGCCTGCATGGTGCCGGTGGCGTCGGTCACGGTCGCGGTCAGGAGGGTGCCGACGTTGGTCAGCCACCACATCCCGTGGTCGCGGGTCAGCGTGAGGAACCGGCGGTGCAGGTAGGGGTTGTCGTCGATCGTCAGATCGGACTCGCGGCCGATGCCGAACTCGGCGTCGGGAGCGACCGGGTACAGCTCGCCGCAGAACTCGACGGTGAGCGCCTTCGCCTGCGCGGCGGCGTTCGCGCCCGGTGCGCCGTTCGCGCCCGGTGCGCCGTTCGCATCGGGGGTGGCATCGGTCGAGGTCATGGGGCGCACGCCTTCAGGGGTTCAGAGGTGCGGCCGGCGCGGATCGTCGACACGTCGATGCAGACGGGCGCGCCCGGCGCGATGCCGCTGACGGTGGCGGTGGGCCGGGCGGTCACGGTCGGCGGGTTCGTCGTCCCGTCGCGCACCCAGGTGTACTGGTCGCCGTCCTGGGGGCCCACGGTCTTCCAGGTGAAGATGGCGGCCGTGCCGTCCGCGCTGCGCGTGGCCGACACCAGGGTCGGCGCGGGCACGACGGTCACGGCGATCGGCCCGCCGGTCTCCCCCGCCGTCGATGAGGGCTGCGGGGTCGGCGCCACGATGTTCGCGACGACGGCCGCAGCGACGCCGAGCACGACGACGGCGGCGGCGCCCGCCCCGATCCAGGCGAGGAGGCGGCGGCGCGGGGCGCGGGCGGGCCGCTCCTCCGCGTCGGCGGTGTCGCCGGAGCCGGCATCGTCGGAATCGCGCGTGCCCGGGCCCGTCGCGTCGCCGCGGCGCGGCCGCAGCATCGTGTGGTCGTCCGCCGCGGAGGACGCGGACCGATCGGTTTCCGCGCCCACCGGCTGCGCATCCACCGGGACGACGCCGCGCACGCGCGTCGCCTCCGGCTGGGCGGTCGGGGGCGGTGCGACGGACGCGCCCGGCGACGGGGTCCGCCCTGCCGAACCGGAGGGCGCGGCACCGGCAGCGCCGCCCGGTCCAGCGCCCCGCACCGGCTGGGCCTGGATGGTCACGACCGACCGCGCGCGCGTCTCCTCCGCGCCGCCGTGCTCCGCCGCGCCGGTGGGACGCCCGTCGGCGAGCATGAGGTCGGGCACGTCGATGCTGGTCGGCGCGAGGCCGAGCTCCAGCTCCACCCGCTGCAGCGCCCGGGCGAAGTCGATCGCGGTCTGGTACCGGTCCTCCCGGCGCAGCGCCATGCCCCGCCGCAGGGAGGCGGTCAGCGAGGCGGGGAGGTCGTCGCGCTCGATCGGGGTGACCATCCCGCGCTCGATGCGGCCCATCAGGTCGAGCGTGCCGTTGGAGCGGCCGGGGACCTCGAAGGGGGTGCGGCCCGCGAGCAGGGTGTGCACGGTCGCGGCGAGCGAGAAGATGTCGCTGCGCACGTCCGGCGACGGGTCGTCGGCGAACATCTCCGGCGGCGACCACGGCACGCTGAGTCCGACCGAGCGGTCGCCGCTGGTGCCGGTGTCGGCGGGCGAGCGGCGCAGGTCCGAGAGCGTCACGGTGTGGACGGGCAGCTCCTCCAGCGCGGAGGCGATGCCGAAGTCGGTCAGCGCCGGCCAGCCCAGCGCGTTGGTCAGCACGTTCGCCGGCTTGATGTCGCGGTGCAGGATGCCGGCGGCGTGCGCGGTGGCGACGGCGCTGGAGAGGCGGACGCCGGTGCGCAGCGCATCCTCCACGCCGATCCGCTCGCGCTTGAGCCGGTCGGCGAGCGACGGGCCGGAGCAGTACTCCATGACCAGGTAGGGCCGTTCGTCGGAGGAGACGCCCGCGTGGTGGATGGTCACGATGTAGGGGTGCGCCGACAGCTGCGCCATGACGTTCGCCTCGGCGACGAACCGGGCGCGCGCGGTGGCGTCGACGCTGTCGGTGAGCAGCACCTTGACCGCGACGCTGCGCTTGGGCAGTTCCTGCTCGTACAGGAACACGTCCGAGAAGCCGCCGGAGCCGAGCAGCCGGATGAAGTGGAAGCCGTCCAGCTGCGGCGGCTGCGTCGCCATGCGCCTCATGCGCGCGCCCCCGCGGAACCGGCGTCGGCCGCGTCGGCCCCGTCGGCCTCGACGGTCAGCGTCGCGCCGCTGCCGAGATCGATCAGCGTGCCGACGACGACCGTGGTCGGCTCGCCGCTGCGCAGCTTCTGCGGCGACTTGCCCGGCAGCACGATGAGGGTGCCGTTGCGGGAGTGCAGGTCGGTGACGACCACGCTGTCGCCCTGGACCGCGACCGCGACGTGCGAGCGCGAGATGTCGTCCTCCGCGCCGGTCAGGGTGACGGGCCGCGCCCCGGGGAGCGACGGCACCGCCGACACGCTCGGCGCGCGACCGACCACGACGGCTGCGCTGAGCGGCTCGCGACGGCCGTCCGAGAGCAGCACCGAGAAGGTCGGCCGCGCCGGCTGCGGGGCGGCGACCGGCTCGGCGGAGGGCCGGGAGGCGCGCGCAGGGAGGTCGCCGCTGAACACGGTCATGCCGTCGTGATCCCCGGCGGGCGCCCCCGAGCCGGGTCCGCCCGGAGCACCGGCCGGGAAGGAGTCGGTGATGAAGCTCGGCAGGTCGATGCGGGAGGGCGCGTCGGGCTCGGCGTCCGGGCGCACGGCGGCGTCCTCGATGGACCGCATCATGGTGGCGCCGAACAGGTGGTCGTAGCCGGTCGAATCCGCCCCGGCCCCCGGCGCCCCGGCGCCCGGCTCGTCGGCGCCCGGCGCGTCGGCGGCGGTCTCCTCGACGAAGCCGGTGACGGTCACGCCCGTGAGCGTGGCCTCGGGGACACGCGTGTGCTGGTCGGCGGGACGCGGCTCGGAGCCCCCGAGCGAACCGGGAGCGACGGCGACCGTCTCCCCCGCCGCCGCGGCGTCGTCGGCCGGCGCGGCGGCCTCCACCGCCGCGGCCCCGGCCACCGGCCCCGGGTCGCGCCGGCCCCGCGCCGCGCCCCCCCCCCCCCCCCCCCCCCCCCCCCGGGGGCCGGGCGGCCCGCCCCCCCCCCCCCCCCCCGCGGGGGGCGCGCCGGGCGGGGGGGGGCCCCCGGCCCCGCCGCCGCCCACGACGATGCCGTCCGAGAGCGGGAGGCCGTCGCCGGCGGCGCCGAGCACGACGCGTTCGGCGCCGTCGAGCTGCGTCTCCAGCCAGCTGGATGCGGTGCCGGCGTGCACCTCGCGCCCGGAGCCTCCGGCCGTGATCGTGGCCGACGCGCGCCCGCGCACGGCGAGCAGCAGGGTCGGCGCCGAGGCGTCGAGGAGGCCGAAGGCCGGCGTGCGGCTGAGGCCGCCGGCGACGAGCGCGTCCAGCGTCTCGGCGAAGCCGGCGCGCAGCGCGGCGCGGTAGCGCAGCAGGCGCTCGCGGTCGTGGTCGGCGACCAGGAGAGCGCGACCACCCGCCGCGACGACCGCCCACTCCCCGGCCGTCGTCTGGTGAACGTCGAACACTCGGACGCTATCCCCTCGGTTGCGTGTCTTCGATCGCGCGCTCCGCGGCCCGGTCACGGGTGTCGACGGATGCCGGGGTGTCCTCCCCGCTCACCGATTCAACCACGAGCACGGTCACGTTGTCGTGCCCGCCGGCGGCGACGGCGGCCTGGACGAGCGCGGCCGCCGGGTCCGCAGGACCCTCCGCCAAGAGCTGCGCGATGCGCTCGTCGCTCAGCTCGCGGGTGAGCCCGTCCGAGCAGACGAGGAACGTCTGCCGCCCGGCCTCAGGGACGAGCGTGCTGTCGGTGTCGACGAAGTCCTCGGCCCCGAGGGCGCGCGTGATGACGTTGCGCTCCGGATGCACGGCCGCCTGCTGCTCGGTGATCAGCCCCGCGTCGACCAGCTCCTGCACGGCCGAGTGGTCGACCGTCAGCTGGCGCAGCTCGCGGCCGTCCCACGAGTACACGCGCGAGTCTCCGACGTTGACGATCATCCACTGCTCGGCGGCCAGCTCCGGAACGCGCACGCGGACGACACCCGCGAGGGTCGTGCCCGCCACCGCCGCGCCCGACTCGTCGGCGCCCGACAGCGAGCGCACGGCGGCGTTCGCCTCGTCGATCGCGCGGACGACCTCGTCCGGCGTGGGCCGCGTGCCGGACTGGAGGGTGCGGGCGAGGCTCTCGACGGCCGTGCGGCTGGCGAGGTCTCCCCTGGCGTGGCCGCCCATGCCGTCGGCGACCACGAACACCGGGTCCTCTGCGAGCAGACTGTCCTCGTTGACGTGGCGGACCGCTCCGACGTCCGTGCGGGCGCTCACGCCGACGAGTGAGGTCATGTGCGGGGGTCCTCCTGGGTGGGCCGGGCCTCGGCGCCGTCCGCCGTGCCCGGATCGGCCGGACGGGCGTCGTCGTCCGGCTCGCTGTCGTCGTCATCGCCGTGGATGGCCTCGGCGACCGTGGTGCCGCTGAGGCGCAGCTTCACCAGACTTGCAATCGTAGCGACAACCATGGCCCCGACGATCACCGCGAGGGAGGTCCAGGTGCTGATGTCGGGGGCCCACTCGATGTGCTCGCCGCCGTTGATGAAGGGCAGCTCGTTCTCGTGCATGGCGTGGAAGACGAGCTTCACGCCGATGAACGCGAGGATGAACGCGATGCCGTACTTGAGGTACACGAGCTTGTCGAGCAGGTGGCCGAGCAGGAAGTAGAGCTGGCGCAGCCCCATCAGGGCGAACACGTTCGCGGTGAAGACGATGAACGGGCTGCGCGTGATGCCGAAGATCGCGGGGATGGAGTCGAGCGCGAACAGCAGGTCGGTCGTGCCGAGCGCGAGGAACACGATGATCAGCGGCGTGAACATGCGGCGGCCGGCGACGGTCGTGCGCAGCTTGTTGCCCTCGTACTGGTTCGAGACCTTGAGGTGGCGGCGGGCGAAGCGGATGAACCAGCTGTCGTTCTCGCCCTCGTCGTCGTGACTGCTGAACGCCTGGTTGAACGCCGTCCAGAGCAGGAACGCGCCGAAGATGTAGAAGATCCAGCTGAAGCTCGCGATCAGCGAGGCGCCGAGCAGGATGAAGATGCCGCGGAACACCAGCGCCAGGATGATGCCCACCATGAGCACCTCCTGCTGGTACTTCCTCGGCACGGCGAACCTGCCCATGATGATCACGAACACGAACAGGTTGTCGATGCTGAGGCTGTACTCCGTCAGCCAGCCGGCGAGGAACTGGCCGGCGTGCTCGGCGTCGCCGACGAGCAGCATCAGCAGGGCGAAGATCAGCGCGAGCCCGACGTAGAACGAGACCCAGAGCGTCGACTCCTTCGGGCTCGGGATGTGCGGCCGCTTGTAGACGATGAGCAGGTCGAACGCCAGGATCAGGATCAGGACGATGAACGAGGTGATCTCGAACCAGGCGGGGAGGGCGGTTTCCAAAGCGGGGGCACCTTTCGAAGGGCGTCGAACACGAGCCGAAAGTCTCTCCCGCACCGCTCGGTGCCGCTGTGCCCGGGTCCCCGGTCGTGCGACCGGTCTCAGACCGTGATGACGTACACAGCGCCGGCCCGCCGATCGGACCGTCCGGGATACTCCCCTTCGCGAACTCTCATGGTACCGGAGCCTCCACGTGGGCGCGCAGCCGCAGCAGGGCCGCGTCCCAGCGCTCGGAGGCGCGCTGAAGCAGGTCGCCCGCCGCCGAGAGGGCGGCGGGCTCGACCCGCCAGAGCCGCTCCCTGCCCCTCCGCTCGCTGCTGACGAGCCCGGTCGCCCCGAGGACGGCGAGATGCTTCTCGATCGCCTGCCTGGTGACGGGGCGGGCGCCGGCGAGCCGCGCGGAGGTGGTCGGGCCGCGCTCCCCCAGCTCCAGCACGATCCCGAGCCGGAGCGGGTCGCCCAGCGCCGCGAACACGGGTGCCGCACCCTCCAGCGCGGCGCCCTCCAGCGCGATCATCGTGCGAGGAAGGCCGCGAGGAGGCGCGTCTGCGCGTCCCAGCCGCCGTCGTTGCTGCGCCTGGCCACGTCGCGGAGCGCTTCGGGCAGCGCGGCGAACCCGTCCTCGGTGATGGTCACCGCCACGCCGCCGCCGGTCTCGCGCAGGGTGAAGACCACGGTCGTCCACACGTCGGAGCCCTCGGCCGGGTGCCAGCGGAAGGCGAAGCGCTCGGGAGGCTCGATCGCGACGATCTCGAGGGCGAGCGGCGCGCCGCGGTGCGGCTCCTGCGCAGCGGCGACCTCGGGATCGACGGCGGTCGGGACGATCCGGCCGGTGACCGTGGCGCCGACGGCGAAGTCGCGGTCGAACTCGGCGCCGAACCAGGCCCCGAAGGCGCCGGCGTCCGCGATGGCGGCCCAGACGCGCTCGAGGGGTGCGGCGATGACGATGCTGCGTCGGATGTCAGGCATGATAAGCAACCTCCCGGTTGCCTTTGTAGCAGACCGGGCACGCGCGGGGAAGCCTCCCGGACGACGAGAAAGCCCCTCCGGACGCTGGTCCGGAGGGGCTTCTGCTGGTTGGTGACCCCAGCGGGATTTGAACCCGCGTTACCGCCGTGAGAGGGCGACGTCCTAGGCCGCTAGACGATGGGGCCGTCTTGCAACTCAACGATCATGCCACATCGGCCGCCGCCGACCCAAATCGGGGCGTGCATCCCGGGTGTGTCGCAGCGCCCCCGGTCAGGCCAGCACGCGCAGCGCGCCCGGCGCGACCGACACCTCCACCGGGAGCGGGCCGATGCGCTCCCCGTCGGCGTACGCGATCACGTCGTCCGCCTCGATCCGCACCGTGGAGACGCGACGGAGCGTGACCTCCGGCAGGTCGGTGTGCCCGCCCGCGAAGACGCGCGGGAACAGCCGCAGGAAGCGCAGCCGCGGCATCCGCGCCACCACGAACAGGTCGAGCCGGCCGTCGTCGAGCAGTGCGTCGGGCGCGATGCGCATCCCGCCGCCGAGGGAGGGATTGTTCGCGACGGAGGCGAGCACCGCCTCCACCTCGATCGGCTCGCCGTCGGCGACGATGCGGTACCGGCGCGGGCGCAGCGTCGCGAGTTCGCGGAGCAGCGCGAGCACGTACCGGCCGCGGCCGTGCGGGCGGGTCATCAGGTTCGCCCGCTCGTTCACCTGAGCGTCGAAGCCGGCGGACAGCACGCAGCCGAACCAGGTGGTCAGCTCGCCGTGCCGCACCCGGGCGGCGTCGATCACGCGCGGCGGGCGGTCGAGCGCGTCGAGCAGCAGGTCGATCGCCGCGTCCGTGTCGTCGACGGGGATGCCGAGGCCGTCGGCGAGGTCGTTGCCCGTCCCCGACGGGACGATCCCGAGCGGGAGGTCGGTGCCGGCCACGAGGTCGATGCCGAGGTTGGCCATCCCGTCGCCGCCGACCACCACGAGCGCGTCGGCGCCGTCGGCCAGCGCCTTGGCGGTCTCGCGGCGCAGCAGCTCGCGGTTCGGCTGCTCGACCCCGGTCACGGTGTGGCCGGCGGCGCGCAGCCGTTCGATCATGCGCGGGCCGGCGTCGCGGCGGTGGCCGAAGGCGGCCATCGGGTTGACCGCGACCACCACGGCCCTGGGGGATGCGGTCATGCCTCCCGACTATGGCACACGCCCCGCCCGCATCCCGTGTCTCCCGCGCCTCCCACCGCGCCTCCCACCGCCGAGGGGCGTCATTGTGTCGTTATGCGCACGGAATAGCGGCAGAACGACGCCCCTCGGCCTGGCTCTTATACACATCT
>NZ_JBPGXM010000100.1:0-14711 GCF_056755495.1 Leifsonia sp. KNZ12-8B | reverse complement strand
CCCCGCCCCCCGCCCCCCCCCCCCCCCCCCCCCCGGGCGGCCCCGCCCCGGGCGCGGGGGGCGGCGGGCCCGCGGCCCGCGCGGGGGGGGGCGGGGGCGGGGGCGGCGCCGCCGCCCGACCCGGCGCCGGCGACCGGTCCGGGCCCTGCGACGGCCGCGGTCACCGTGAACGCGGCGGAGGCCACGACCGTGCCGTTCACCGACGCCGTGACGGTGTGCGCGCCGACCGGAACCGCGGGCACGGCGAAGGCGAAGCGCACCGAGCCGTCGGCCGCGGCGGTCGCCGTCCCCAGCTCGACCGGGGTGGAGTTGAACACGAACGAGATCCGGCTGCCGGCCGCGAAGCCCGCGCCGGAGGCCGTGACGGTCGTGCCGACCGCGCCGGACCCCGCGGAGAGCGTCAGCGTCGCGGCCGGGTCCTCCGGGGCCGACGGCGTCGGCACGCCCTGGTCGCCCAGGGCGAGGTCGCAGTCGATGCGGCCGCTGTAGAGCGCGTGGCCCTCGGTCGGGCTGCCCGCGCCGGCGCCGGAGCTGCCGTCGTCCGACCACACCGCCTCCCTCGTTCCGGCGGCGCAGGTCGAGGCGGGGGCGAGCGCGAAGCCCTCGATGTTGTCGGCGGGGAGGCCGGCCGGCTTCGCGTAGGCGACGTCCGGCACGATCGAGCCGGTCGTGCTCACCTTCAGCAGGGTGGAGACGACGCCGCAGGTGTTGTCGCAGAGCGCCCAGATCCGCTGCGTGGCCGCGTCGTACTGCGCGTCCATCACGTGGCCCATGCCGGTGTCCACGACCGCGACGCGGTGGAAGCTGCGGTCGCTGTTCAGCGCGTAGGCGTACAGCTTGCCGTCGTTCTCCAGCGCGGCGAAGTAGAGGCCGGTTCCGTGCAGCGGGTAGTCCGCCGGCCGGTAGGTCTTCCCCGTCGACTGGTCGACGAACCCGTACCGGGTGAGGTAGGAGTCCGGCACGAAGGTCACGCCCTCGAAGCCGAGGTTCGCCTCCGTCTTGTTCCCGGCGTGCAGCTCGGGGAACTCCGCCGTCAGGTTCCACTGGTCCGTCGCGACGAGCTGCGTGCCCGGGGCGGTGGGGTCGATGCGGAGGATCGAGTTCAGCGGGATGGTGTTCGTGGCGTTGTTGCGCTCGGTGGTGACGTAGAGCGCGCCGTCCGGGCCGATGGTCAGGCCCTCGGAGTCGGGCTGGTTGGTAGCCGTGTCGGTGCTGCCCGGGAAGAAGATCTGCTTCCCGGCGCCCCAGCCGTTGGCCCTGTCAGGCACCCAGAGGTCGCCCTGCTTGACCATCCGGTAGACCCAGCTCTTGTTCTTGACCGAGTAGAGGACGTTCGGGTCCTTCGGATCGAAGACGAGGCCGCTGACGTCGCGGCCCTCGGGACCGGTCGTGGTCTTCCAGGCGCACTGCTGGTCGGCGACCGCGACGTCGGCGCTGCCGGGCCACGCGCCCGGGGTGAGCGCACCGGCCGGGAGCGTCCCGGTGCCGGAGGGCGCTTCCGGCTCGCAGTTCAGGGTCGGCCCGTTGCCGCCGTCGGCGGGGTTGGTGAGCACGGTATTGCAGGCGTCGGCGTTGGACGCGCCGAAGCTCTTGTCCGCGACCGACACGAAGGCGCCGCTGCCGTCCTCGCAGCGGGCGTACGCGCCGGCGCCGAACCCGTTGCCCTCGTCCGTGCCCGCCTCTCCGGCGGTGTAGTCGACCGCGTCGACCAGCGTGCCCGCCGTGCCGTTCGCGCCGTCCGGGAGGTACACCTTCACGCTGTCGCCGCCGCTGCCGAGGCCCTTGGTCGACGAGAAGTAGACGAAGCCGTGCGCCGGGATGCTCGTCGTGGCGGTGCCGTCTGGCAGCTTCGCCGCGAAGGGGGTGGCAGCGGAGGCCGCTCCGCTGTCGATCTGCAGCCAGCCGTCGATGCCGACGGCCGCGTCGCCGCTGTTGTACAGCTCCACCGCGTCGCCGACCGGGGTGGCGCCGTTGTCCGACGACACCTCGTTGATGCGCACGGCCGACCAGTCGGGGGTGCCGCCAGCCGGGGCGAACCGGCTCGTGCCGGGAGACCCGATGTCGCTCCCACCCGCCGCCGGGACCGAGAGGCGCGACGACTCCGCGTCGCCGACGACCGAGAGCTGCCACTGCGACGCGTCGTTCGCGCCCAGCGCGGCCGCGGTCGCCGGGATGCCGGAGACGCCCTGCGTGCGCGGTCCCTTGGTCGTGTCCGTCGCCTGGTCGTTGAAGGTCAGCCGGTCCACGAGGTTCGCGACCGGGTCCGGCCCGTCGAAGATGTTGATCTCGTCGGCGCGACCGAGGCCGACCGTGTTCCCGGCGAGGATCTTCACCCCGCCGCCGAGCCCCCACTCGGCGCGGAAGGCGGCGTCCGCCGACTCGGTCACGATCGCCGACTCGCCGACGGCCAGGGTGCCGAGGCTGTCGAGCGGGACCGACCCCGGCGTGCGGCTGTCATCGTCGAACGACCAGCCGGCGAGGCTGACCGGCGCCGTGCCGAGGTTGGTGAGCTCGAAGAACTCGCCGGAGGAGTTCACCGGGTTGTACATCCACTCGGTGATCCGCACGTCCGGTGTCGCCGCGGCCTGCGCGGCGGTGGGGACCGCGATGGCGAGAGCGCCTGCGGTGGCGGCGGCCGCGATGGCCCCCGCGGCTCGGGTGAGGTGAAGTCGCATGGACCGGACGCTAGTGACGCCGCCGATCCGGCATGGGAAGGGCAGGTGAACGGCAGGGAAACGCGCCGGCCCGGCGCAGGGCTACCGGCGCGCGGCCGCGACCGGGTGCGGCACCGCGGTGATGAGACCGAGGCCGACGCTGATCCGGTCGGCCGTCTCGATGAGCTGCTCGATGATGGTGTCGCGGTCGCGCTCGCGCATCACCGACAGCCGGCCGGAGACCGAGATCGCCGCGACGACGTCGCCCGTCGCATCCCGGATGGGCGCGGCCAGCCCCGACCGGCCCAGCGCCAGCTCCTGCTCCTCGAAGCAGACGCCGCGCGCCGCCGCCGCGGTCAGCTCGGCGGTCAGCGCGGCGTGGTCGGTGATCGTGTTGGCGGTGTACGCGGGGAGGTCGTCGCCGAGCTGCTCCCGACGCTCCGCCTCGGTGAGGTCGAGCAGGAGGCACTTGCCCAGGGCCGAGGCGTGCAGCGGCTGCCCCATCCCGACCATCGTGTGCGACTTGGGCGCGAGCGCGCCCTCGAAATGGCAGAGGTAGACGACGCTCGCTCCGTCGCGGACGCCCACATTGACGCTGAGCCCGATCCGCTGGGCCAGCTCCTGCGCGGCCGCGCGCGCCTCCCGGTGCACGGGGTTCTGGTTCAGGCCGTGGCTCGCCAGCTCGAGGATGGCGGTCCCGATCGAGTAGAAGCCGGTCGCCGGGTCGCGGCGCACGTAGCCCAGCTCCTCCAAGGAGGCCAGCAGGCGTGCGGTGGTCGAGGCGCCGAGCCCGATGGCGCGGGCCACGTCGGAGGCGCGCACCGTCTCGGAGGTGGCGGCGCCGATCGCGCTCAGCGCGGCGGCGGCGCGGCCGATGCCCTGTTGGATCTCGGCAGGCACGGGCGTCTCCTCTCGGTGCGGCGCGCGGTCAGCTCCAGGGGTGCGTGCGACCGCTCGGTTCAGAGTATGCCTTGAGCGCCGAGACCGTGACGACGCGGGCGCCTCCCGTGGCCAGGGCGGTGAGGCGCAGCGCGTCCGCCTCGACCGGATCGAGGTCGTGGATGCGGTGGCGGTGCCGGTTGCCGGTCACCTCGGCGACCGTGACCCAGTCGCCGGCGACCCTGGCCTCCACCCGGTAGTCCGTCACGAGCTCGGGCACGACCTCGAAGTCGGTGCGGTGGTGGTGCAGGTTGACGAGGTCCTCGTCCACGTCGTCGTTGAAGACGATGCGGACCGATCCGAGCCGCACGGGCTCCGGCCACTCCAGGCGGATGCTCTCGGGGGCTTCGCGCAGGGCCGCGGGATCGGCCACGACCGCCGACGACCAGAGGTGCGGCCCGCCGAACGGCCGCTGGTACCCGTCGACCACGAGCTCCGGGCGATAGGCGGCGGTGGCGGGGGAGGCCGTGAAGGCGAAGCTGCGGCGGCGCAGCTTGCGCGCCACCCAGTCGGTGACCGGCTGGTCCTGCTCCTCGGCGATGTGGTGGTCGAAGGCGGCGTCGGCGGCGAGGCGACGTTCGAGCGCCAGCACGCCGTAGGGCCGATCGACGGTGAGGAGGAGGCTCGCGCCGGCCGCCGCCCTGACCACGACCACGCCGTTGCACGCGGCCTCGGGCGCCCAGTCGAAGCGGGCGGTCGCCGTCGCCGCGCCGTCGCCGTCCGCGACCACCGGTGCCGTGGTGGACAGGACGTGCTCGATCGGGGCGTAGTTCTGCGGCTTGCCGGTGGTCCACAGCTCCACGGCCAGCTCGGTGCCGAGCGGGGCGTCGACCGCGAACGTGATGCCGTCGAGTCGGGGGTCGACCGGGAGCACGAGCGCGACATCCCGCTCCAGCGGGTACCGCTCGCCGGTCGCGGTGGAGAGCGTCTCCAGCGTGCCGAGCGTGCTCGTCGCCGAGACCTGCGCCGCCGGCGCGAGGTCGTCCGGGTCGGCGACCCGCAGCCCCACCACCGGGGCGTCCTCGCGGTGCAGCGTGCGCCGCAGGAGGTCGAGGTGGTCGCTCCCGAGCGCCCGCGGGGTCACGCCGAGCCGCGCGACGAGCGAGGCCGCGGTGCCGGCGGCCTGTCCCTGCGTGGAGCAGGTCGCCATGACGCGCGTCGAGCCGAAGGCCACGTGCGAGGCCGAGATGTCGCGGCCGGCGAACAGGAGGTTGTCCACGTTGCGCGAGTAGAGGGAGCGGAAGGGGATGTCGTACGTGCCGGCGCTGTAGCGCTGCTGCGCACCCGCGCGCTCGGCGTAGACGCCCTCGACCGGGTGCAGGTCGATCGACCAGCCGCCGAACGCGACCGCGTCGTCGAACGAGCGCTGCTCGAGGATGTCGTTCTGGGTGAGGGTGTGGTCGCCCACGAACCGGCGGTACTCCCGCTTGCCCGGCAGCGAGCCGACCCACTCCAGGGTCAGGTTCTCGGCGTCGAAGGCGCCGGAGTTCTTGATGTGGTCCCAGATGCCGAAGACGACGCCCCACAGCTCGTCGCGGATGCGCTCGTTCTCGGTGACCGTGTCGAGCTCGCCGCCCCACTCGATCCACCAGTAGTCGCAGCCGTTGTCGCCGGTGCGGATGATCCGGTTGGCGAGGATGGGCGTCGACCCGATGTCCTTCGCGATGCTCGGCGGGACGAAGCGCGACGGCCGTCCCGCGTCCTTCGTGTAGAAGAAGAGGGAGCTGCCGAGCAGCTCGTCGTCCGGCTCCTCCGGCGCCCACTCCTCGCCGTACTCGGCGCGCGACTCGCGGCCGATCCGGTACTCCGCCCCGGCGAGGTGGCCGATGAGGCCGTCGCCGGTGCAGTCGAGGAAGACCGGCGCCTCGAAGGTCGTCTCCAGCTCGCTGCCCATCGTCCACCCGGTCACCGACCGGATCGTCGTGCCGCCGTCGTCCATGCGCACGCTGCGGACGTCCGTGTTGAGGTGGAGGCGCAGGTTAGGCTCCGCCCTGACCAGGTCGAGCACGACCTGGTCCCAGTAGTGCGGGTTGCCCTCGGCGTTGCGGTACTGGTTCTCGACGAAGAGCTCGCCCATGATCCCGGTCTCCCGCGAGAAGCGCTGCGTGCCGTGCGCCGTCGCTCCGACCACCCACACGCGCACCTCGCTGGAGGAGTTGCCGCCCAGGACGGGCCGGTTGGTGACCAGGGCGACGGACGAGCCGAGCCGGGCCGCGGCGACCGCCGCCGACACTCCGGCGAGCCCGCCCCCGATGACGACGACGTCCGTGGTGCTCGTGCGCTGTTGCATGGCTCGACCGTACCACGGAGCGGAACATTGTTATCAGTGAGTGGTAAATCTGTGCCGCGAGGTGGTACATTGAACGCCACTCGTCCGACAATGATGTAGGAGCCCCCATGACCCAGCCCCAGAACGTCGACACGGTCCCCGACGCCGCTGCCGCCTCCGCCGCCACCCCGCTCGACGACGCCGCCCGCGCGCAACGCATGCGCAAGGTGATCATGGCGGCGGGCGCCGGTCACTTCGTCGAATGGTTCGACTTCGGCCTCTACGGCACGCTGGCGACCGTCATCAGCCTCAACTTCTTCCAGCAGGGCAACGCGCAGGCGGCCCTGCTCTCGGCCTTCGCCGTCTTCGGCGCCGGCTTCGTCATGCGCCCGCTCGGCGGCCTGTTCTGGGGGTCGCTCGGCGACCGCATCGGCCGCCGGACGACGCTGGCCACCGTGATCCTGGTCACCTCCGGCGCGACCGTCGTCATGGGACTGCTGCCCACGTACGACATGGTCGGGCTGTGGGCGCCGCTGCTGCTCGTGAT
The DNA here is from genome assembly GCF_056755495.1 of Leifsonia sp. KNZ12-8B. Taxonomy (NCBI): domain Bacteria; kingdom Bacillati; phylum Actinomycetota; class Actinomycetes; order Micrococcales; family Microbacteriaceae; genus Leifsonia; species Leifsonia sp. KNZ12-8B. The sequence continues at coordinate 8,302 of NZ_JBPGXM010000100.1, read as the reverse complement.
CGTGCGCCTGGTGCAGGGCTTCGCGGCCGGCGGCGAGAGCTCCGGCGCGACCACCCTGCTCGCCGAGTACGCCCCCTCCAACCGGCGCGGCTTCGTCTCCAGCTTCGTCGACGTCTTCGGCTTCGCCGCCTTCGTGGTGGGCGCGGGGCTCGTGCTCATCTTCACCTCCACCCTCGGCACCGAGGCGCTGAACAGCTGGGGATGGCGTCTGCTGTTCCTCCTCGCGCTCCCGCTGGGCCTCGCCGGCCTGTACCTCCGCCGCAAGCTCGAAGACACCCCGGAGTTCCGTGCCGTCCAGGCGAAGGGGGATGTCAGCGCCTCGCCGCTGCGCACCTCCCTCCGCACCTCGTGGCGCGCCCTGCTCTTCTGCGTCGGCTTCGTCGTCATCAAGGCGGTCGGGCACTGGACGCTGCAGACGTTCATGCCGTCGTACCTGCAGACGGATCTGCACTACACGCAGCCGATGAGCTACGGGGTCACCGTCATCGGCCTCCTCGCCATCGCGATCCTGGTGCCGTTCATGGGCCTGCTGAGCGACAAGATCGGCCGCAAGCCGGTGATGATCGCGGGCTGCGCCGGCTTCCTCGTGCTGACCTACCCGACCCTCATGCTGATGAGCGCTGGCAACTTCCTGGCCGCGACCGTCGCGATGGTCCTCCTCGGCATCTTCATGGCGGCCTTCGACGGCGCGTCGAGCGCGGCGATGGCGGAGCTGTTCCCGACCAACATCCGCTACGGCAGCATGGCGATCGCGTACAACTTCTCCGTCGCGATCTTCGGTGGCATCACCCCGTACTTCGCGACCTTCCTGATCGCCTCCACGGGCAACACCTTCGCCCCGGCCTTCTACATCATGGCGGCCGCGCTGATCACCCTCATCACGGTCCTGCGGGCGCGCGAGACCTTCCGCAAGCCGCTCGAAGTCTGACCAGGCGCGCCCGGCCCGACCTCCACCCCGTCACCCTAGGAGCATCCGCATGCACATCGCCGTCACCGGCGCCTCCGGCCGCGTCGGCCGTGCCGTCACCGCCCAGCTCGTCGAGCGCGGCCACCGCGTCCTCGGCCTCGACCTGGTCGCCCCGCGCGAGCCGGTCGCCGGCGCCGACTACCTCGTCGGCGACCTGGCCGACCTCCCGGCGGAGGACCCGCGCCTGGCCGGGGTGGAGGCGGTCGCGCACCTGGGCGCGTACATGTCGTGGAACCCGGCGGACGCCGAGAAGCTGTTCCACGCCAACGTCACCGCGACCATGCGCCTGATCCGCGCGCTCGGCCCGTCGGTCCGCCGTTTCGTGCTCGCCTCCACCGGCGAGGTCTATCCGGAGAACGCGCCCGTCTACCAGCCGCTCGACGAGGACCACCCGCGCCTGCCGACCACCTGGTACGGCGAGAGCAAGGTGCTGGCGGAGGAGCTCGTCGCCTTCGCCGGCCGCGGCAACGGCTGGGACACGGTCGTGCTGCGCTTCTCGCACACGCAGGACCCGGCCGAGATCCTCGACCCCGACTCGTTCTTCTCGGGGCCGCGGTTCTTCGCGAGCCGGCGCATCGAGCGCGAGCGCACGGCCGGCAACACCGAGGTCGTCGCCGCGCTGGAGCCGTTCGCGGGCGACGACGAGACGCTGCTGGTGGCCTCCCGGGCGGACGGCGCGCCGGTGCAGATGGGCATCCTGGCGACGCCGGACCTCGCGGCCGGCGTGGTGCTCGCACTCGAGGCCGGCACCACCGGACACGAGGTGATCGGCCTGGGGCCCGACGAGCCGACCGATCTCGGCGTCTTCGCGCGCGAGCTGGCGGAGGCCGCCGGCCTCGGCACGGTCGAGGTGACGCTGCCGGTGAGCGCGCCGAGCTACACCACGTCGAACGCCCGCGCCCGCGACCTCCTGGGCTTCCGCCCGTCCATCGACCGGGCCGAGTTCGTCCGGCGCGCGGTGGAGGCGCGGCGCAGCCGGCTGAGCGGAGCACGCGGGTAGCGTCGTCCGATGTGATCCGCTACTGCCCCAGCCGCAACGCCGGGCGCCGCTGCACCAAGCAGGAGGGGCACCCCGGCCTGCACCGCAACGGCGCCCTGCTGTGGAACGACACCGGAGCCGACCCGCTGCACTGCCCCGGCTCCGGCAGCCCCGGAACGCCCGCCGCGACCCTCCCCGACGGCTACCCGGGCGGGAGGGCGCTGTGCGAGCGGTGCCTGCGGTTCGTCCCGCTGGACGCCGAGGGGCGGCTCGTCGGCCACGACACGAGCGACCAGGACGAGTCGGAAGCCGAGCTCGCCGACCGCCGCGCGTGGTTCAACGCGCACGGCTGGTGACGGGAGGGGTGCGCAGCGCGCCCTGCTCCAGCCCCAGCGTCCACTCGGCCACGTCCGAGACGAAGTGCACCTGGGCAGGGTTGCTCAGGTCCGCTGTGCTGTTGACGTAGGAGCCGCCGCCGTCGACGGCGATCAGGATGCGGATGGCCGCCGCCTCCGCATCCACCTCGGCGAAGTCGCCGGTCGCGATGCCGTCCTGGATGAGCGCGCGGAGGCGGGCGCGGTCGAGCGCGTCCTGCTCCTGCAGGGTCTCCTCCAGCGAGGGGGTGAACCGGGAGAGGTGCCGGGCGTTCAGCCACAGCCGGGCCAGCGGGAGCGACGCCCGCGTCTCGATGTGGTGGAGGAAGTGCCGCATGCGCGTCAGCGGCGGCCCCTCGGCGGGGAAGAAGCGCTCGCGCTCGATCGTCGCCGCGCGCACGAACGCCTCCTCGACGAGGTCCTCCGCGGCCGGGAAGTAGTGCGAGATCAGCCCCGGCCGCACGCCGAGGCGGGTCGCCACGGCCCGCAGCGTGATGCGCTCGAGCCCCTCGTCGAGCGCGATGGCGGCCGCCGTCGCGAGGATCTCCTCCCGGCGCTCCTGTGCCGGTTTGCGAATGCGGGGAGCGGTCGCTCTTGACTGCATGACACCCATGCTATTGAATAGGCGACCAACAAGCGTATTGGGCGCATGACCAACAGCGATGGAGCTGCGTCAGGAGAGGAATCCCATGTCCCAGGCACCGACAGGCACGGAGGCCGGCGAGCGGTTCGTCGACGCCTCCACCCAGCCAGAGACCCGCGGCATCGAGGTCATCGGCGACGCAGAGCGCCACGGCCGCGCCCGCGACCTCTTCTTCGTGTGGGCGGCGCCGGGCGTCAGCATCCTCAACTTCACGATCGGCGCGACGCTCATCCTGCTCGGGCTGGAGGTGTGGCAGGCCATCGCGGTGATCCTCGCCGCCGCGCTGCTCTGGGTCTTCCCCGGCGTGATCGCGGCGAGCGGACCGGCGGCCGGCACCTCCGGATCGGTCGTCACGCGCGCCATGTACGGCATCGTCGGCAACAAGCTCTTCGTCGCGTTCGTCGGCTGGTTCATCGGCGCCGTGTTCCTGTCGCTGACCTGGCTGGCCTCGTCCTTCATGGGTGCCGACCTGCTGCGCCGGATCGGGCTCTCCGACCCGGTGTGGGTGCCGATCGGCGTGACGATCGTCGTCTCGGCGGTGACCATCCTCGTCGCGATCTTCGGGCACGGTCTGATCCTGCGGATCTACCCCGCGATGGCGATCGTGCTGTTCGTCATCTTCGTGCTCGTGTCGGCGTTCATCCTGCCGACCGTCGACTGGTCGTACCATCCGGCCGAGCCGCTCAGCGGGGGAGCGCTGTGGTCGGCCATCTCGATCGGGTTCACGATCCTGGCCTCCACACCGCTGTCGTTCATCAACAGCCCGGACATCGCGCGCTACCTGCCGCGGTCGACGCGGCCGTCGCACATCGCGGCCGCCACGGCGTTCGGCGGTGCACTGCCCTTCGTCGTGTTCACCGGGGTCGGCGTGCTGATGGCCACCGGGCTGAAGGCGAGCGCCTTCGACGCGGGCATCGACGTGGCGCTGTTCGACCTGCTCCCCGCCTGGGTCGGGCCGCTGCTCGTGATCGGCGTCATCGTCAACACCATCGCGCTCAACGCCATGACGACCTACACGTCGAGCATGGCGCTGCAGGCGATCGGCTTCCGGCTGCGCCGCATCCCGGCGGCCATCATCGTGGGGGTCGTCGGCACCGCGCTCACGATCTACCTGGTGCTGTCGTCGAGCCTGCTGGAGGCGGCCAACCTCCTCCTGCAGTTCCTCGTCATCGTGTCGGGACCGGCGATGGCGATCTACGCGGTCGACGTGATCCGGCGGCGGTACGTGTACGACGGCGCCGACCTGTTCGACACCGGCCGCGGCGGCCGCTACTGGTACACCGGCGGCTGGAGCATCCCGGGCATCGTCGCCCTGCTGCTCGGCGGCCTCGCCACGGCCCTCTGCCTCGCGACGGACGTCTGGGCCGGCCCGATCGCGCAGCTCACCGGGCACATCGACCTGTCGGTGCCGGTCGGGATGCTGGTCGCCGGCGCCGCGTACGCGCTGCTCGCCCGCACCCGGCTCGGAGAGGAGGGACGGAAGTGACCGACCCCACCATGACCACCACCACGACGCCCACCACCACGCTGTACCGCGGCGGCCGCGTCTTCACCGCCTCCACCGACCCGGCCGCGGCGTGGGCCGGGGCCATCGCCGTGACCGGGGACACCATCGCGTGGATCGGGGAGCCGGCCGACGCGCCGGCCGCCGACCGCGTCGTCGACCTCGGCGGACGACTCGTGCTGCCCGGCTTCACCGACGCGCACACGCACCTGCTCATGATGGGTGCCGCGCTCGCCCAGGTGTACCTGACCGAGGCGCGCGACCTCGAGGACGTCCAGAGGATGCTGCGGGAGGCCCGCGCGGCCGAGCCCGCCGCCACGGCCCTGCGCGGCCGGGGCTGGCTGTTCGACGTGATCCCCGGCGGGATGCCGACCGCCGCCATGATCGACGCCGCCGTGTCCGACATCCCGGTGTACCTGGATGCCAACGACTACCACTCCTGCTGGGTGAACGCCGCCGCGCTGGCCGAGCTCGGCATCACCCGCGACACCCCCGACCCGATCGGCGGCGAGATCGTGCGCGACACCGACGGCGAGCCGACCGGGCTGCTGCTGGAGACCGCGGCGACCCAGTACGCCTGGGCGCAGCGCGACGCCGCCACCACCGACGACGACCGCGACGCCGAGGTGGAGCGGGCGCTCGCCGCCTACCTCGCGACCGGCGTCACCGGCGCGGTCGACATGGCGCTGGACGAGTTCGGGCTCGCGGCCCTGCAGCGCGCCCAGGAGCGGCGCGGAGGCGAGCTGCCGATCCGCGTGGCGGCGCACTGGCTCGTCACGAACACCGGGGACGACGCGGCCAACCTCGCCCAGGTGCAGCGGGCCGCCGAGCTGGCCGCGGCGCCGGCCACGCCGTGGCTGCGGGTGGTCGGCATCAAGCTCATCCTCGACGGCGTCATCGACGCCTGCACCGCGGCGATGCGGCAGCCGTACGCGAACGGGACGACCGCGGACCCGATCTGGCCGCCCGACCGGCTGAACCCGGTGGTCGCCGCCGCAGACGCGGCCGGGCTGCAGATCGCGCAGCACGCGATCGGCGACTACGCCAGCGAGATCGCCCTCGATGCGATCGAGCACGCGGTGGCCGTCAACGGCGACCGCCCGCGCCGCCACCGCATCGAGCACCTCGAGTACGCGGCCCCCGGGACCGCGGAGCGGATGGCGCGGCTGGGCGTGATTGCGTCGATGCAGCCGGTCCACTCCGACCCGGCGATCTTCGAGAACTGGGTGCAGATGCTCGGCGACGACCGGGTCGAGCGCGCCTTCCCGTGGCCGGAGTACGAGGACGCGGGAGCCCTGCTGGCGTTCTCGACCGACTCGCCGACGGCGCCGCACCACGCGCTGGCGAACATGTACGTGGCCTCGACCAGGGCGTCGGCCCTGAAGCCGGCCATCGGGGCGGTGCAGCCGCAGCACGCCGTGCCGCTGGAGAACGCCATCGCGCACGCCACCCGCGACGCGGCCGCCTCGGTGGGCGACGGCGCGTGGCGCGGCCGCATCGCCCCCGGGCAGGCGGCCGACCTGGTCGTGCTCGACGCCGACGTGTTCGAGCGCGGTCCCGCCTCCCTGCTGACCGCCCGGGTCGTCGAGACGATCGTGGCGGGGCGGACGCGGTACACCGCCTAGGCCGGGGCCCGGGACCGGCGCCTGGGAGGATGGACCCACGACGACCCCGAGGAGCCCGCCATGAGCACGATCGACGCCTTCCGCCTCGACGGCCGGCACGTCCTGGTGACGGGCGGCCGTCGCGGGCTCGGCCGGGCGATGGCCGAGGCCGTAGCCGACGCCGGTGCGGCGGTGACGATCACCGGCCGTTCGCGTGAGGAGGCGGAGGCCGCGGCCGCGGAGCTGCGGGCGCGCGGCCTGCGCGTCCGCGGCGACGCGCTCGAGGTGACGGACCGGGAGGACGTGGCGCGCGCCTTCGCCGAGGCCGCGGACGCGTTCGGGCCCGTCACCGGCCTGATCAACAACGCGGGCGTGTCGATCGGCGCCACGGCGCTGGAGACCACTCCCGAGATCTACCGCACGGTCATGGGGACCAACGTGGACGGCGTCTGGAACTGCTCGCTGGAGTTCGCGCGGCGGCTGCCCGCCGATCCGCCTTCTCCGGCGGCCGACGCGACCATCCTCAACGTCGGCTCGATGTCGGCCGAGATCGTGAACCGCCCGCGCTGGCAGGCGCCGTACCTCGCCTCGAAGGCGGCGGTGCACCAGCTCACCAAGGCGCTGGCGGCGGAGTGGGCCGACCGCGGCATCCGCGTCAACGCGATCGCGCCCGGCTACTTCCTCACCGAGCAGTCGCCGGTCGACCGGCCCGAGTACTACGCCGACTGCGTCGCCCCGGCCGCGCTCAAGCGCTACGGCCTGCCGGCCGAGCTGGGGCCGGCGGCGGTGTTCCTGCTGTCGGGCGCCTCCAGCTTCATGACCGGGTCGATCGTGACGATCGACGGCGGCTACACGCTGTTCTAGCCGGCGCTCCCCGGCGCGAACGGACCCGAGAGCGCCGCCCACTGGAGCATCATGATCGTCTTGGCGTCGACGATGTCGGCCCCGATGCGGGCGAGGGCGTCGGCGAAGGGGAGTTCGAGCACCTCGACGTCCTCGCCCTCGTCCGCGAGCCCCGCCCGGCTGCCGTGCACGACGTCGCCGCGGCGGTAGGGCGCGGCGAAGAAGTGGAGGCGCTCGGTGACCGAGCCCGGGCTCATGAACACCTCGAAGACCGGCTCGACGGCGCCGACCGCGAGCCCGACCTCCTCCTGCACCTCGCGGCGGATCGCCTCCTCGGGAGCGTCCTCGTCGAGCAGGCCGGCCGGAAGCTCGATCAGCATGCCGTCGGGATGCCCGTTGACGTAGGCGGCGTAGCGGAACTGCCGCACCAGCAGCACGGTGCGCGCCTCCGACTCGTAGAGGAAGAGGCACGCGCCGTCGCCGCGGTCGTAGGTCTCGCGCTCGTGCACCTCCCAGGTCCCGTCGGCGCGCTGGTAGTCGAACGCGGTCGTGCGCGTGACGTACCAGTTGGAGGCGAGCACGCGCACGTCGCGCACGCGCACGCGTGGATTGCGGTCGAGGTCGCGGCCCACGCGATCGAGGCCGGTGCGGCCCCGCCGGTCGGGGACATCGATGCCGGGGATGCCGGCGCCGGGCGCGGCATGGGTCTGCTGCTCGTCGTCCATCGGGTCGAGCCTAGGCGACCGGCCGTGGCGATGGTCCGAGGAAGAGGGAGGCGGCCAGCGCAGCGCTCGCGAACGTGATCGCGGCGCGGCGGCGCAACGGCTCCCAGCGCGGCTTGACGTGCCTGCCCGGCCGGCGGCCGCTCATCGCACGGGCCCCAGGAGCAGCTCGGCCTGCACGGCCGCGATGGCGTGCTCGGCGTCGGCCTGACGGCGGGCGCGGTGACCAGCCGGACGGGGAGTGCGGGCGCGGAGGGGCGCGACCAGCGCACGGAGGCTGCGCAGCGTGGCGCGGAACATGAGGTGTCCTTTCGGAAGCAGTGGCGAGGGGGATGGCGCATGAGGAGGGGCCGTCTCCGATAGGGTTGGGAGACGGCCCCGCGCCGGTGGGGCGCTGACCCACACCCCCAGGCGGGGGGCGGCAGCCCACCCGGCGCTGCCGGCGCGCGACCCGAATCGCGGTGAGTCCCAGCAGCACGAGAGCCAGCGGCAGCGACACAACCGCGGGGAGCGGCAGGTCGGAGCCCGTGCTGGCGAGCTCGGAGGTCGTGTCGGCGGTGTCGCCGGCGGTGAGGGTCGGCCGGGCGGGAGTCGCGGGTGCGCCTCCCTGGGCCGGGATGACCGGGGCGGCCGGGGCGGTCGGGCCGGCGGGGCCCTGGTCGGTCG